>NZ_JBRCWE010000070.1:0-6815 GCF_053497555.1 Raineya sp.
CGATAGACGGTAAGTCCTGAGGTGAGTTGTATGCTGGGGTTTTCTTGCTGACGCTTTCGGGCTTCCTCAAAGTCAAAATCAGCAAGGAACTCTTGTGGCAAAAAGATAAGTTCCAAAATTTCTTGCCCAATGAGAGCCGAAAGCAAAAGTTTGGCGACTTTGTTGTCCTCCATTAAATACTTGAATACAACATCATACAGCGGATTAAGAATTTGCATAGTTTGAAATTTCTTGCAAATTTAGCTAATTCCTTTCAATTTACACACTTTCAGTATGCCAATCATACTGATTGCATCTGTGATTTCATCGGTAAGAACCCAATGCAGAGCTGTACTTAAATGTACCTTTTTGATGAGTAGTGCTTCGGTTTCTTCGGGGGCATTGCTTCCGAATGTAAGATTTTCGGCAACAAACACAAACCCCTCTTCATCTGTTACAGAGTTAGAGGTGTGAATACGAGCAATTTTTGTCCATTTTTCGGCAACAATACCCGTTTCCTCCCATAGTTCTCTTTGGGCGGCTTCTAAAATTTGCTCTTCAAAAGATTTTTGTGAAGGGAAAATCACTTTCCCGCCCCCCATAGGAATTTCCCAGCTATATTCGTTCAGAGGGTAGCGATATTGCCCTACCAGCCACGTAAAGCCATTTTCGTCAATAGGAATAATACCAATAGCTTTGTTTTTGAAACTTACAGTGCCGTAGATACCCTCGTTGCCACTGGGATTGATAACTTTATCCTCGCGGACTTTAATCCAAGGGTTCTCGTAAATATCTTTGGATTGCAGAATTTGCCAAGGATTTTCAGTGGGTTTGGGCAAATTATCTTCTGATAATTTTTTCATTGATTTCTTGCAAAGTGTAAGAATAGCTTTCCATAATCGGATTTGCCAAAAGCTCTGAGCAGGCTTTTTCTACTTTTTCTTTGGCTTCTTGCTGACTGCCCGCTTCCAAAGAAAGCGTAATGTGTTTGCCTACACGTACATCTTTGATTTCAGAAAGTTGGAGATGTTTTAAGCCAAGCAGTACGGCTTTGCCCTGTGGGTCTAAGATTTCTTTCAGAGGCATTATGTTGATTTCGGCTATAAATTTCATTTCTTTCAATGATTTTGGTTGTAAAAATACGTTTTTCTTGAGTTTTCAAGTAAAAAAATCAAAAATTTTACACAGCTTCAAAACTTTTAACCTTTCACTTTACCTTTCTGCAACTTCTACGCTTACTTCTCGCATAGGTGGGGCAGAAGTTTTTTCTGCCAAATATTTGGTTAGTTTGGTTCGCAATTCCTGATAGCTCAAACCTTGATATACTTCACCGTTGCGAGCCAGTGAAACTTGTCCTGTTTCTTCGGAAACAACTAAAACGATGGCATCGGTTACTTCCGTAACCCCAATAGCAGAGCGGTGCCTCAATCCCATTGTCGCAGGGATATTGGGGTTTTCGGAAACAGGTAGAATACATCTTGCCGCAATAATTCTACCCGATTGCCCTACAATCACCGCTCCATCGTGCAAAGGGCTATACTTGTTGAAAATGGATAAGAGCAGTCTTTTGGAAAGTAAAGCATCTAACATATCGCCCGATTCGGCATAAAATTTCATATCTGTACCACGTGCAAATACAATCAAAGCACCTGTATTGCTACTACTTAGTGCCCGGGCGGCTTCTACAACGGCATTGATATCTACTTTGCTTTTTTTGGTATTTTTACGCCAAGGTAGTGCGTCCCAGAAATTATCATCTCCGAATACTTGTGAGCGACCTACCAAGAGCAAAAACTTGCGTATTTCTTGCTGAAAAAGAATAATCATCGCAATAACCCCAACGCCAAAAAATTGCCCAAGTATATTACCCAAGAGTTTTAGTTGCAACAAATTGACAATCAGGTAGCCTATACCAAGCATTACAATCCCCCACAAAATACGCACCGCAATACTTCCTTTCAGCAATTTGTAGAATTGGTAAATCAAATAAGCTACCAGCAAGATGTCTAAGGCATCTACCCAAGTAAAATTAAAAAACCATATTTTGAACAAAAACCACATATTTAGCTTTCCAGTAACTTTTGGTATAGAAGAATTGTCTCTTTTGCTTCTTTTGCATCGTGAACTCTTAAAATGTTAGCTCCTTGCATCAGAGCAAACATATTAAGAGCCGTAGTGCCGTTAAGGGCTTCGTAAGGACTAATAGATAGTGTTTTGTAAATCATTGATTTACGTGATATTCCCACGAGCAATGGCACTTGTAAGATTTGAAAGTACGATAAATTTTTAAGCAGGAAAAAATTTTGGTCTATGTTTTTTGCAAAGCCGAAACCTACATCAGCAATGATGTCTTTCACCCCCAAGATACGTAATTTTTTGATTTTTTGTTCAAAAAAATGCAAAATTTCTAACAAAATATTTTCGTAATGGCACATTTGGCTCATTGTTTGAGGGTTGCCTCGGCTGTGCATTAAGATATATGGCACTTGCAAGCAAGCTACTGTATCAAACATTTTTTCATCAAGCGAGCCACCTGAAATATCATTGATAATATCAGCACCGCTCGCTATTGCTTTTTGAGCTACCTCGGAGCGAAAGGTATCTATGGAAATGAGGCATTCAGGAAACTTGCTACGAATTGCCTCAATAGCGGGTATTACCCTTTGCAATTCTTCTTGCAAACTAACTTCGCTAGCCCCTGGGCGTGTAGAGTAGCCACCCACGTCCAATATATCTGCCCCTTCGGAAAGCATTTTTTCGGCATTTCTGAGCAGTTCATCAATGTTTTTTTGTCGGCTTCCTTCAAAAAAAGAGTCGGGGGTGATATTCAGAATCCCCATTACCCAAGGCTTATCCAAGAGCCACAAACGTCCTTTACTTTGAATAGAAAAACGCATTTTTTGAAAAATTAAACAAAAATTTTTGCAAGTAAATTAGTTTTTTTTAGTTTTGGCAATAATTGCGTCACCAAAAATTAAGGGCTAATGAAAAAAGATTATAGCCAAGTGTATAATGAAATGCAAGATGAAAATTTTATCTTGTCTTACAAAGGGCAGGTAGGATTTGTGCAAATCAATTCTTTGCTTCGTATCATTGAAGATAGGCTTGAAACCGCCGAACAAAACCCTAAAACTCGCAAAAAAGTCTATAATATTGCTACGGAGTGTTATCAGAATTTAAGTCATCATTTAGAAAAGCACAGCGAAGAAATAGGAATGAAAGGTCTGGCTGTATTTGAAGCCTACCAAGATAAATATGTTATTGCCACAGGCAACTATGTTTTTAAGCAAAGTGAGCAAAAAATTAAAGAAAAAATTGATTACATCAACTCTTTGAGCCGAGAAGAATTACGGGAGTATCATAAACAAATACTTGCCAACGAAGGTTTTTCGGAGAAGGGTACAGCAGGCTTGGGTTTTGTGGATATAGCACGCAAATCGGAAGGTAATTTGCGATATGAGTTTAGTCATTTGGACGATGATTTAGCTTTTTTTACTTTGAAAGTAGAAATTCCTCGTACTGATAACAAGCAAGAATAGTAATTGTTTAGGTTTTGTAGTATGGAAACAGGAAATAAGAAGCAAGAACAAGATTAAAGACATTGTATATTTAGACGGAGTAAAACTTTTACCTCAAAGGCTTGAACCCTTAAACCCTTAAGCGAAAATAATTACCAAGAATAAATCTGCCTTAAATAAAAATTTTTTATGGAAAGTTTGAGAATTGAAAAAACGCTTAACACCCCTTTTGTGCATTTAGACCCCGATACAGGAAAGTTGGAAATCAAGGGGCGTTCTGTGCCTGAAAATCCTTTGGAATTTTATACGCCTATCAACGATTGGTTAGAACGCTTCAAAGCTCAAGCCGCCGAAAGAGTTTTGAGCCTTGATGTGGAACTGGAATATTTCAATACAAGCTCTTCTAAATGTTTGCTTGATGTATTCAAAAAAATGGCACAACTCAAAAGTGTAGGAGCCGCCGTTGAAATCAATTGGTGGTGCGAAGAGTTTGATGATGATATGATTGAAGCAGGCAAAGACTATCAAGACCTTTTAGAAAGCATTTCGTTCAATATCAGAATTATTGCGGAGGAGTAAATACATTTATGCGTAAAGATTACCTCACCGGTGAGGAAGATAAACTATCGCCTTCGGATAGAGAGATAGAGAAGGCTTTGCGTCCTTTGAGTTTTGAGGATTTTACAGGGCAAGAAAAAATCGTTGAAAACTTGCGTATCTTTGTACTTGCCGCCAAACAACGCGGAGAAGCCCTAGACCACGTTCTTTTGCACGGACCGCCCGGTCTTGGCAAAACAACCCTTTCCAACATCATTGCCAATGAACTTGGGGTAGAAATGATGACTACTTCGGGTCCTGTTCTGGATAAGCCCAGTGACCTGGCAGGTTTGCTTACCAAGCTCAATACCAATGATGTTCTTTTCATAGATGAAATTCATCGCCTCAATCCTATTGTGGAGGAGTACTTATACTCTGCAATGGAAGACTACAAAATTGATATAATGTTGGATTCAGGTCCTAATGCTCGTACTGTGCAAATAGGTTTGAATCCTTTTACGCTTATTGGAGCTACTACGAGGTCGGGGCTCTTAACTGCCCCTCTTCGAGCCAGATTTGCTATCAATGCTCGTCTGCAATACTATGATGCCCAGTTGCTTACGCAAATCGTAAAACGTTCTTGTAAGATTTTGGGTGTGAAAATTGAAGAAGAAGCCGCTTACGAAATTGCCCGCCGTAGTAGGGGTACGCCTCGCATTGCCAATAATTTGCTACGCCGTATTCGTGATTTTGCCCAAGTAAAAGGTAATGGAAATATAGATTTAGCAATTGCTGATATTGCCTTGCAGGCTTTGGAAGTAGATAAAAACGGCTTGGACGAAATGGATAACCGCATTTTACAAACCATTATTCATAAATTTAAGGGCGGTCCCGTTGGGATTACCACCATTGCTACTGCTTGTGGCGAAGAAGCCGAAACCATTGAAGAAGTGTATGAACCCTTTCTGATACAAGAAGGCTACATTAAAAGAACTTCAAGGGGCAGAGAAGCTACTGAAAAAGCCTACAAGCATTTGGGTATCAGTCAGTTTGCAAAGCAAAATGATTTGTTTGATGAATAAAATTCCTTAAAATGTCTTTTCGCAAAGAAATTCGTTTATTTGATGCCGTAATGCTCGTAGCAGGTACAATGATTGGCTCGGGCATTTTTATTGTGAGTTCGGATATTGCTCAAAAAACGCAATCTGTTTGGGGTTTGCTCTTGGTTTGGCTTATTACGGGGCTAATTACAATGGCAGGAGCGTTGAGCTATGGCGAACTTGCCGCTATGATGCCACAAGCAGGCGGGCAATATGTGTTTTTGCGTAAAACCTACAACTCGCTTATAGCTTTTCTGTATGGTTGGACGGTGCTTGCTGTTATTCAGACAGGGACAATTGCGGCGGTAGCTGTTGCTTTTGCCAATTTTACAGGAAATCTTTTACCATTCATTAGCAAAAATAATAAAATTGTAGAAGTTGGCGGTTTTGGCATAGCCACCAATCAGTTGCTTGCGATTGCTGTAATTTGGCTACTGACTTTTATCAATAGCAAAGGAGTAAAATACGGAACACTTATCCAAAACCTTTTTGGTAGTACCAAAATCATTGCTTTGGCTTTGCTTTTGCTCATTATTTTTGTTTTTGGAAGAAATGCAGGAGCTATCTCCGAGAATTTTGGAAAATATTGGGCTTTACCCGAAAATATTGCACTGACAGATTATTTACCTCTTTTTGCCGTAGCAATGATTGGCTCTTTGTTTTCCAGTGATGCTTGGAATAATATCAGTTTTGCAGGTGATGAAATTGTAAATGCAGAAAAAACGATTCCACGTAGTTTGGCAATAGGAACAGGACTTGTAACCCTGATTTACTTGCTTACAAATATTGCCTATTTGATAGCTTTACCATTTCCACAAATACAAAGTAACGAATTAGTAGCAACTGCCGCCGCTTCGCAGGTTTTGGGGCAAATAGGCTTGCTTTTAGTAAGTATTTTGATAATGATTTCTACTTTCGGTTCGGATAATGGTTGTATTCTTTCAGGAGCAAGGGTGTATTATGCAATGGCAAAAGATGGGGTATTTTTTTCGGCATTGGGCAAACTGAATAAAAATGATGTACCTCAGAACGCTTTGGTAGTACAGGCGGTATGGGCTTCGGTTTTGTGTCTTTCAGGTGCATACAGCGATTTGTTGGGATATGTGATGTTTGCCGTAATGCTTTTTTACTTTCTGACTATCCTTGCTGTTTTTATTTTGCGTAGAAAAATGCCCGAGGCTACTCGTCCTTACAAGACTTTGGCGTATCCTTTTTTGCCTGCTTTGTATTTGGTCTTGATAACAATTATTAGTGTGATTTGGCTTATTTATGAACCTTACACACGTTATGGCTTTCTGATTGTTCTTTCAGGTTTGCCTGTGTATCTTTGGTTACAGAGCAAAAAGCAAGAGTATATCCAACAAAGATGATTTTTTCTTGCTCAACTTTTGAAAAACAAGAAATCAATACTTGCAAAAAACTTGAAAATTACTTTAATCTGACCATAAATTGCTTATTCTCACAAGTTTTGCTTAATTTTGCAAAAAATAACGCAGAATGAGCAAAAAGTTAATCCGTTTTGATTGGGCAATTAAACGCTTGCTACGCAACAAGGCTAATTTTGTTGTGTTGGAAGGTTTTTTGTCGGAACTTTTGTTTGAGGACATCAAAATCAAAGAGATTTTAGAAAGCGAGGGCAATCAGGATAGTTGGGAGGATAAATACAACCGAGTAGATATTC
>NZ_JBRCWE010000071.1:0-11477 GCF_053497555.1 Raineya sp.
CAATTCAATTCAATTCAATTCTTAAATTTTTCAACGTACTCATTACGTTTATTTCTTTTACGCTTTTGATTTCCTGTAATCTTGTTCCTGAAAATATTATTGAACCTAACATATCAGATAATTATCAAAAGCGAGTTAATAGTAAAGTTAGATTTGAAAATGGCAGGCTAGTCTTTGAAAATTCCGAAGTTTTCAAAAATCTATTAAACTATTTAACTAAAAATCCTCAAAGTATTGACTCTTTTGAAAATGCTTTTCCAAATTATGTTTCTTGGCGAAGGTTCAATCGTCAAATTTTGAATGATAGTAGTGCAAGTCCTCTTATTTTGTGTGATAGTTGTCTTGAACTACCTAATTTTTTTCAGGTAATACTGAATTCAAAAGCTGAATTTCAAGTAGGAAACATCATTGTTTTTGTAAGTGAAGGTAAAAGCTATGAGATCCCTTATTCACAAGAAAATAGCCTAAAAGTCAATGGAGTATTTGATAAAAGATTGCTAATTGAAATTCCAAGTTATAACTTTGAAAATATTTTGGTTGAAAATAGAGAAAATGGAAGGAATTATGCAGATGCTAAATATCAATATGAATATCACTTTGGCGGACATACATATAAACAAGTATTTGAAATAGCCGCAACAAAATTTAAGTTGCCAGGTACTTCTTCTAGTGGTTCTTTTTTGTATATGCGGATGAAATTAGAGTATTTAAAAAGACGAACCTTTGGCTCTCCTATTTGGACACCAGCAGGCGAAAATAGAACGACTCTTGTGAATAATTTTAATGGTTCTTCAAGTTATAATAATCAATCTTACACATCACGTAACCATTACATTAATGAACCTTATACTACAAGCAATCAAAATAAAGAATTTTATCTCAATGAAGTGTATGGTAGTAGTCATTTAATTGACCCAAGCAAATGGACTTATAGTTTCAATAGTTACTTGATGCATTTGTATGTTTCTTCACACGGTCAAGGACCCAGCTTAATATACACAGGTGGCAGAGGTCTTTATGTACCAGGTGCAAATTGGCTCAAAACTTATTAAATTTATGAAAAATCTAAAAAAAATCCTTGCTTTTTTTGCGATTATTTTGGCTCTTAATGCCTGCAAACGAAAAGATATAGATGAATCGGCTGGTACAATGCAAATCACCATTTCCGACAATCAAGGAAATATTCGGACTATCAGTTACGAGAAGGTATCTGTTGGTATTCAGGAACCTCAATCCGATAATGTAAAAGATTTACGATTTATTCGTATCACTGGCTACCAAAAGAATAATAATGCTGAAATACAAACGCTCATTTCTTTTGCAAGAAAAAAATCCTCAACCACCCATCATACTAAATTGGTGCAAAATTACCACTTTTGGGACGATATTAAAACATATAGTATCAGTTTGATACGCCCCGAAGCAACTTATGCAGCCACTTGGCTTGATGAAAGATATGCAGATGAATATAACTTTCATATTTTAAGAGAAAATGAGCAATCTATGGAAGCAGAATTTAAGGCGATGATTGTAGAAGGACGTCAGCATAGTGATACTACAATTGTTACAGGTAGATTAGAAATTGATAAAAAAGCAAAGTTTTAGTTTTTTACATTTCAAAGCTTTTAATTACAAAAATGATGCAAGCTTTTGGCTTGCATCTTTCTTTTATTTGGAAGGAGGTTTTGATATACTTCTCAATTATTCTTGTTTGCGAAAATAGTGCGGCTACACTTACATAAAGTAAACTCGAATAATCAATGAATATGACTTAATCAAATAATTTTGAGTATAAAACTAAAAAAATCGTAATTTTGCAAGCAATTTTCAGAGTATTCACCCAAAAAGCAAAATTATGAGTAACACTACTCCTCACGTTCCTTCTGTGGGCAGAACCTTGGATAGGTTCATCAAGCAAGACCAAGCCCAATTCCCTAATGCCACAGGCGACCTATCGCAACTCTTGCGTGATATTGCTTGGGCAAGCAAAATCATTCACCGAGAAATCAATAGAGCAGGGCTGATTGATATTACTGGCTCTTATGGAACGCAAAACGTACAAGGTGAAGAACAACAAAAACTTGATGTGATTGCGAATGTGCGTTTTATCAGAGCTCTGAAAAATGGCGGCGAAGTTTGTGGTATTATTTCCGAAGAAGAAGACGATTTTATTGATACAGGCAACCTGAATGGTAAATACGTAGTAGCCATAGACCCTCTCGATGGATCTTCCAATATTGATGTAAATGTTTCTATTGGAACAATTTTTTCCATTTATCGCCGCAAAAGTCCTTTGGGTACAGCCCCTACTTTGGAAGATTTCTTGCAAAAAGGTTCTGAACAAGTAGGAGCAGGCTATGTGCTGTATGGCTCCTCTACAATGCTTGTTTATACCACCGGACACGGCGTAAATGCCTTTACTTACGAAAACTCTTTGGGCGAGTATATTCTTTCCAAGCACAATTTACAAACTCCCCAAGATGGCAAAATTTACTCTATCAACGAAGGCAACTACAACGACCTTTCCGAAGGAGTGAAAAACTATCTGCAATATTGCAAAGAAAAAAAATATTCAGCTCGCTACATAGGCTCTTTGGTAGCCGATTTCCACAGAAATCTGCTTAAAGGTGGAATTTTTATGTATCCTGCTACTACCAAAGATAAAAACGGCAAACTTCGCCTTATGCACGAATGTAATGCCCTTGCCTTTATCGTGGAACAAGCAGGGGGCGTAGCCTCTGACGGCAAACAGCGTATTCTGGACATAGAACCCACTGCCATACACCAAAGAGTACCCCTATACATAGGCTCAAAAAATATGGTAGAAAAAGCACTTTCTTTCAATCCTTAAAAACAGACCAAGATTAAATTGATTTTCAGGTTCGAGCGATGAGATTACCAGCAATCTCATCGCTTACTATGTGAAAATGTGTTATTTTTTGTAAGTTGCAGTATCCTACTTTACATAGCAAAAACAGAACAAAGTCTGAAAAAACTTTGTTTTTTGTAGAAAATAAGTTTAGGGCAATATGGTAGAATTTAAGATACAATTAGATGATAATATCGTACAGGCTTTTGGATACAAACAAGTAGAAAGCTACTTGCAGGAATTTGTAAATAAAATGTTGCTCAAAGCGGCGGCAAAAGAGGTTTTGGAAGAACTAAAAACAATAGACTTGCAAAATGACAAAGAATGGCAAACAGCTCGCCATTTGGCTTGGCAACAAGAAAAACATAAATACATACCCATAGAATGACCAATTTTGTTATTGATGCCAACGTGCTAATAAGTATTCTAATAAGTGGTAAAGCAGGTTATAGACCTATTTTGACGCTCAATACCTTTATTCTACCCGATTTTGCACTCATAGAATTAGAAAAGTATAAAAATATTTTGAAAGATAAGACCAAAATGTCCAATGTTCAATTTATAGATTGGACTTATTTCGTATTTGCTCAACTAACTATTCTTCCTGATTACGTTTTGGAGCAAAGTATTTTAGCCAAATCGGAGCGGCTTCTTGAAAAAATAGACTTGAAAGATATTAGCTATGTAGCCTTAGCAATGCAGTTGGACTTACCACTTCTAACACGTGACTATCTTTTGTATGAAGGTTTGCGAAAACAAGGATTTAGAAAAGTAATATTGTTTGATGACTTTTTACGAACCTTCTAAAATACTCTGGCTTGGTAAAAGTTTGATTTAAGGTGTTATTTTTGAAGTTTGATAATTTTTATCTACATTTGTACGTAGGCAATTTTTCGTTTTGCCCAATCTTTTCTTTTTTGAACAAAACTTTATGCTTATGCAAATTACTCGTGTTTTTGACCTTCTAGAATACCAAGCTCAAAATTTCCCTAAAAAAGATGCCTTGGCTTGTAAAGAATATGGTGGTTGGGTACATTATAGCACCCAAGATTTTATTAGTACCACCAATCAGCTTGCAACCGCCTTTCTGGAGCTTGGGGTACAAAAGGGAGATAAAATCGCTATTATCAGCAACAATCGTCCCGAATGGAATTTTGTAGATTTTGCTATCCAAAAAATAGGAGCTGTAAGCGTTCCAATGTATCCTACTATTACCGCAGAAGACTATCGCTATATTTTAGACCACTCGGAAGCGAAACTGGTTTTTGCAGGCAATCAGGAAATTTATGAAAAACTATTGAAAGCTATTGAAGGAAGTGAAATCCTCTCCCCTGAAAAAATTTTCACCTTTGACCAACTGCCTAATGCTCAACACTGGCGAACTTTACTCAAAAAAGCAAGCAGTGAAAGGTTAAAAGAACTATCACAAATCCAAAACGCTATTCAGCCCAACGACCTTTTTACAATCATTTACACTTCTGGCACTACGGGTAAGCCCAAAGGGGTAATGCTTTCGCATAAAAACGTAGTAAGCAATGTAAAATCTGCTATTAGCAGTTTGGTACTCTCTCACGAACATAAGGCTTTGAGTTTTTTGCCTTTATGCCATATTTTTGAACGAACCGTTACTTGTGCCTATATCTACAAAGGCATTTCTATTTATTATGCCGAAAGTTTAGATACCATTGGCGATAACTTAAAAGAAGTTCAGCCTCACGTTTTTACGGCTGTTCCTCGTATTTTAGAGAAAGTTTATGAGAAAATTCTTGCCAAAGCCAAAACACTCTCGCCTGTTGCCCAAAAGCTGTTTTATTGGGCTTTAGAACTTGCCGAGCAGTACGATACCCAAGAAAAGAAAGGTTTGCTTTACAACGTTCAACTCAGTATTGCCAACAATTTAGTTTTTGATAAATGGCGTGAGGCACTGGGCGGCTATGTGAAATATGTAATTTGTGGTAGTGCGGCACTCAATCCTAAACTGGCACGGATTTTTTGGGGAGCTTGCATACCTATTTTAGAGGGTTATGGAATGACAGAAACTTCGCCTGTTATCACTGCTGGCTCACCCAACAAAGAAGATTACGTAATTGGTACGGTGGGTAAAGTAATTGAAGGCGTGCAGGTAAAGATTGCAGAAGATGGAGAAATTTTAGTAAAAGGTGATAATGTAATGATGGGCTACTACAAAGACCCCGAACGCACCGCCGAAACTTTTACCGAAGATGGCTGGCTCAAAACAGGCGACATTGGCGAGTGGGTACAAGGAAAATATCTCAAAATCACCGACCGCAAGAAAGAAATTTTCAAAACCTCAGGCGGAAAGTACATAGCTCCGCAACCTATTGAAAATAACCTTAAACTTTCGCTTTACATTGAGCAAGCTATGGTGATTGGCGAAAATCAGAAGTTTCCTGCTGTGCTAATCAGTCCTTTTGAAGAAGCCCTCAAAAACTGGTGTTTGGAACAGGGTTTGCCCTATGAAAATCTTGCTCAAGCTGTAGATTTAGCAGAAGTTCAAATGCTTTATCAGCAAGAAATTGACAAAGTAAATGAAGGATTGGCTCAATACGAGAAAATCAAAAAGTTTGTGCTATTGCCTGCTACTTGGAGCATTGAAGGCGGAGAACTTACCCCCACGCTCAAGCTCAAACGCAAAAATATTTTGCAAAAATACGAAAGCTACATCAACGAAATTTACAGCCAAGAAGTAGCAGTTTGAAATTTACTATCTTTGATTAGAAACAGAAAGCAAGACAAGATATAAGCACAAAGCATAAAAAACCTACAAGACTAAATCTTGTAGGTTTTTTTGGGGAATTGTATTTTTTACCAAAGTTTTACCGAAGAGATAGTCATCTTCACGCGGCGGTTCATTTCTTTTTGCTGTTTGGTTTTGTTGTACTCAGCAATTTCTTCGGGTTTAGAAAGAGGCTTGGCATCAGGAGAATCTATTTCAAAAGGTTTGGTATCGCCATAACCCACAGCCTTCAAGCGAGTAGCACTGATACCCTTGGAAATCATATAATCCATCACAAATTTTGCTCTTGCTTCTGAAAGGGCTTTATTGTCTTTGAAAGAAGATTTTTGAGGAGTTACGTTATCCGTATGTCCTTCTATGAGCATAAAGGTTTCAGGTTTGCTTTTGAGAATATCAACTACTTTATCCAAAATAGGATACCATTTCTTTTGTAGTTTTTCGTTGATAGTAGCCTTACCAGACTCAAATTCTATTTTACTTGCCTGCTTCAAGATAGCCTCTTCGGCGGCAGAAACAATTTTAGGGCAACCTTTGGTTTCACGAGGTCCGGGTTTATCAGGGCAGCCATCTTCATAATCCATTAAGCCATCACCATCAGAGTCTTTCATTTCAGGGCATCCTCTGTTGTGTTTAGGTCCTTTTTTGTCTTTACAATCATCTTCTTCATCAGGCACACCGTCTCCGTCAAAATCAGGAGCAGGACAGCCAAAATAACGAGCTACACCCGGAACATCGGGGCATTTATCTTCGTTATCCAGAAAACCATCGCCATCTTTATCGCCCCAAGGACAGCCATTGTTTTCACGAGGTCCCATCGTTCCCATATTGGCTTGGGCATCACCAGGAGTGCCAGGGCATTTGTCTTCATAATCATACACGCCATCTTTATCAGTATCTTTGGGACAGCCATAATCATCAACTTCTATCTTTACTTTGTTTTTTTTCCCGTCCTTTTCTATTTCCATTTCTTTGGGCGTATTAGGGCACTGGTCGCGTACATCAGGTACACCGTCGTTATCGCTATCCACTCTGTACACCGCAGGCACATTCACTTTGCGAGGTTGTACCCCTTTTTTGGGTTTAGCTTTTTGAGCATTTACACTCATACCAAAAGCTACCGTTAGCAATACAAGCAAGAAAATTCTAACTACTTTCATAACACTTTTTTTATTTTGGGCTAAAATTTAGGTTTTTGCAATACAAAAATAATGCAAGAGTTGTTTTTTTAGCAAAAAAATAAAAACTTTACCACAAAAACAAACTTTCTTGCTTCAAACATAGTTAAAAATTTTGAAAAACCAAAAAATATGGCAAAGCAAAGCAAAAATAAATCCGAAAATACCCAAAGCATTGATTGGCGTGAAGGCTTGGTGCGTTTTTCTTTGGAAAACAATCGCCTGCCTCAGAGTGCTTACGAACTTTGCAAATTTTTAGAAATCAGCGAAGAAAGTTTCTACGAAAATTACAGCAGTGTAGGTGCTTTGGCACAAGAGATTTGGAAAGGTTGGTTTGAAACTACCAAAAGCCAAATACAAACAGATGAGCAATATCAGAGTTTTTCGGTACGCGAAAAACTACTCGCTTTCTATTATACTTGGCTTGAAAATCTCAAAGGCTATCGCAGTTTTGTAGAAATTGCAATGCAAACCAAAAATCTTTGCTCACAGGAGCAATACAAGGCTTTCAAAGAGAGTTTCAAAATCTTTGCCCAAGAGCTACTCAACGAAGCCCTTGAAACAGGCGAAGTACAAAACCGCAATATTCTGAACCAAAGCTATCCCGAGATTTTGTGGTGGCAGGTGATGTATCTGCTCAATTTTTGGCTAAAAGACACCTCGCAAGGCTTTGAACGTACCGATGCCGCCGTAGAAAAGGCTGTCAATCTCTTTTTTGACCTTGCAGGAAGAACCTTTTTGGATAGCCTTGTAGATTTTGCCAAATTCAACTTCCAAAAATAGGCTTATGATTTACACAACTGCGAAAGCACCTTTTGGAAACCTTGTGTTTTCGCAGTTATGCCCCAACTGGCTTACAAGGCTTTCATTTCCAAAATTTCGTTCTCAGAAAATAATTTAAGGGTTTTACCTTGAATTTCATAGCGTTTTACAGCTACATAATTGATACGCACCGTATCGCAACAGGCTTGCGTACATACAAAATCGGTGGCGTTCATCTGAATTTCACCTTTTCCTACAAGGCTGAATTTCCCTTCACAACCATTTACGTCTAAATTGTATTGCAAACGCCCATCTTGGGTAAAAGTGGCAAAGAAACTTTTATCCGAAAAATCTTGCTTTTTGCCTGTGTTTTTTTCAGTAATGCTCACGAGTTGCCATTTACCATAAATTTTGGCTTGAGAAGCACTTTGGGACATTGTTTTTTTGCTTTGGCAAGTCATAAAACTCATTAAAAAAAGTCCGATTACAAACTTTTGCATTTTCTTTTTTCGCAAATATAAGCAAAAATCATACGCAAACTTTTGGGAAAAGCTCGTAAAATTTTTTAACTTTGTTTAGTGAAAATGTTTTTTCATTAAAAAGCGAAAAATGAACTTTACCGAGCATAAAATCGCTTGTTATCAGCATATTTTCTTTGATTTAGACCACACCCTTTGGGATTTTGAAAAAAATTCTAACGAAACCCTTTTAGAACTGCATAAAGACTTTTTAGATGAACGAATTATTCCCAAAGAGCAGTTTTTGGCGGTTTTTCACGAAGTAAATGCTCATTTATGGCATCTACACGATACCGAACAAATTACTGCCCAAGAGTTGCGAGAAAAGCGTTTTACTATGGTTTTTCAGGAGTTTGATTTTCATAACCCCGATTTATCTATTGCTTTCTCGCAAATCTATTTGGAAAAAACACCCCGCAAGCCTCATCTTTTGCCCCAAGCCAAAGAAATGCTGGATTATCTTTCTCAAAAATATAAGTTACACATCATTACTAATGGCTTTCCTGAAATTCAGCGGATAAAAATGGAAAGTGCAGGCATATTGTCGTACTTTCAGGAAATTGTAACCTCGCAAGAAGCAGGCTGTAAAAAGCCCCAAAAAGGCATTTTTGAATATCTTTTGCAAAAAGTACAATGTCCCAAAGAAAATTGCCTGATGATTGGAGATAATTTACTCACCGATATTGAAGGAGCTTTGCAAATAGGTCTGGATTGCGTTTTTTACAATCCCAAAAAACTCCCACACAATAGAAAGCCCTCTTATGAAATTAGTTGCCTTGGCGAATTGAAAGAGTTTTTGTGAGTTTTCTGTAAAAAAGCGATACTACTCTCGGGGTGAATAGTATCGCTATCTGAAAGAGTAGATTAGAAATTACTCTTTCACAATCATTTTTTCTAATATCCCAAATTCAGGGTGCAATACTTTCAGGTAATACAAACCTTGTGGCAGATGTGATACCATGAATTGTGTTTCTATACCCTGAACATTCTCCAATCTTATTTTTTGCTCCCCTTGGGCATTATAGAGCCTGATTTCGTAAGGTGTTTGGGCAAACATTGCCAGTACCTCTTCATCATTTTCACTATGCTCTATTTTTACCTGCAACACATTACCCGTAGGGTTTGGATAAGGATTGGATATGCGTAAATTGTAGCACTTTTCCCCATTGGGCGGGCAACCCGTTGCCTGATATACGGCTCTAATCGTGCCTATGCCACTATTGCAAGGGTTTGTCCCTAGTGCCTCTACGTAGATTTGTCCATCGGTCTCCCCTACTCTAAAACTACAAGACAAGCCCGTACCATTATGACCAGGTGCATAGCCTCAACAGAAATATCCCGTACAATTGTATGGCACAATAGGCTGTGATGTAGCAGGATCTACGGGCACCACCCACCAACGATACCCCGTAGCACCTGGTACAGGATTGATACGATAATTTACGATTTGTCCCCGCCATACCTGAGTAGGTCCAATGATGTTTTGTATTTGTGCCGCCGCCGAAGGCGTGAGCAATACATTGTAGGTAATTGTAGTGCCTCCTACTTGAGCCTGAATAAAACTACTCGTGTTACTCGATACATTGGTAGATACTACAAGTGTATTCGTATTACTGCTTACAATGCTAAGATTAGGACCCACTGACCAAGTAACACTCATACAAGTAGGTGCATTAGTGAGCGTAAAAGTAGCCGTTTGGCAAAACACACTCGGACCTACAATTTGAGCATTACTCGAAATAGCCCTTAACACCGCCGCATAGGCATCTACCAAGCCATAACCATAATTGTTATCAAACCCTGGCTCTCCTAAATCTTGGGCTGTTTCTTGCAGAATAGTACGCACTTGGGCTTCTGTAAGATTAGGATTTACTTGCAATAACAATGCCGCTACCCCTGCTACCTGAGGGCAAGCCGCTGATGTGCCATTGAAGTTAAATATGTACTGATTATTCCTACCAAGCGTTACAATGTCTCCAATAATACCACCACTTGGAGCTACTAAATCAATCTCGGGACCGCGACTGCTATAGTCATGTAAATTTCCATTTTTATCAATTGCTCCTACTGTTATTACACCGGGTAGGTTACCTGGATAAAGTACATTTCCAAAACTATTACCAGAGGCAAATACTACAACACAGCCTTTCCCATTTCTACCCATAGTTAAAGCATTTTGGATTGAATTGGTAATTAAGTTTGAAGGAGTATCCAATTTCCAAGAACAACTTAATATATCTGCTTTACCAATATGCCAAGACCATACTATACTATTAGCTATTTCCACATTTGAGTATGCAAGACCTTCACTTATCGTTTTTCGGCTTTGCGTTCGGGCGGGCATTTTAGCACTGCACTTGATACGAAGAACCGCACTTCAATTATACACAGAATTGTCAATAGAAGCACATCACCCCGCCTGACGCAAAACCGATGTTAGCGGTATGTGCTTCTTAATTCGTCATCAGTCGTCCGTTAGTTTTTCTGTCTCTTTGCATACTTTTCAATTTCTGTAATCTCGTCCTGATAGTAAGCCATTGTCCGCAAGCAACTGTAAGTCCAAAAGGTGTTTTTTGTTTTTGGAAACTTAAAGTCATTGTTTACTTGTCCGAAATATGTTTCGTTCTCACCGTAAACAATATACTTTTTGCCAACTTCAAATCTAATCCCGCAGTCGCCACCGCCAAGTCCTGTGTAAATTGTCAAGGTGTCGCTTGTGATTTTGCCCTTGTAAATGTCAGTCACAACAAAGTCGTAACGAGCTATTGTCATTTTACTCATTGGTGAGTTTCGCATTGTCGTGTCATTAGGAAACATTTTTAGAATTGTGGAGTCGGTAAGTGTCACGAGTTGCTTAGACAATATTGTCCCAACGAGAACAGCGTCCGAGTGCTTAACTTCTTCCTCAACTGTCCGTTGTCCAATGCAAGAACAAGCAAACAAACTGTCGCTTAAGCTTGTCAGTAGGATTGTTGTCAGTATGAACAGTAGTTGTCGCATTGTCGGCATTTTATTTTCTGTCTGTTGTAGTTTGCACGGTCTTCATAGCATTACCGCTAACATTCTTACAGAAAGTATTTCCAAATTTGTAGCAATTCCAATGATACCAATGGTGTCATTATTTGCACCAATTATACCAGCACAAGCCTGTCCGTGAAAGTCAAAAAATGTTGTAGGTCTTCCAGGATTATCCCGATTACGGACATCTAAACCATTCAGTAACAAGCAACTTAAATCTTCGTGTGGCTCTATACCATCATCTAGCACAGCTACTCTTACCTTTTGATTTGTACTTGCACAAGTATTGATTAAATCCCAGGCCTCAGGGGCGTTGATATCTATATTTGGTCTGCCTCCACTTTGACCTGTGTTATTCAAATAATATTGTAATGGGT
>NZ_JBRCWE010000072.1:0-80160 GCF_053497555.1 Raineya sp.
GGATAATCAAAAAGACCTGCATTGACATCTGCAAGGTTTTCGGATTTATCTTTGAAAGAATGAGCATTGGCGAGCATCGGATAGGGTGTAAAACAATTCAAATACCAAGTCAGTTCGCAAACTTCGGGGATACGCGATTGGCGATAAAAATAATTTTTTTCTGTATCAAAGCCAAAAGCCAGCCAAGCCGCCGCTATGGCTTGCGTGTTCTGAATACGCTCTTGTGCATTTTTGATAGTCGTAAGCGAATGAAAATCGGCAATAAAGAAAAAAGATTCGTTTGCTGAATTTTTGGACATTTCAATAGCAGGCAAAATTGCCCCCAAAAGATTTCCCAAATGCGGTCTGCCCGAACTCTGAATACCTGTTAAAATTCTTGCCATAGCCAAGTTGGTGGTTTGATAATTGTTGTTGAGTTTTCTAAAATATTTTCAGAAAAGAAAGTTTTGCAATTTAGAAAGGCTTTCAGAAAAAACAAAATGCTTTTTTCGGCGTTATGCAGTAAATTTCCGTAAATTGCAAAAAAAATTCACTTATGAAACGAGTGTTTTGGATTTTTCTTTTACCTATCACACTTTTTTCTCAGAATTTACCCACAGGTGCTTGGCGTTTTGTTTTGGAAAATGCGGGTGGAGGCATACCCTTCAATGCTGAAATTTTACAAAAAAATAAAAAATTTCTGCTTCGCATACACAACAGCGAAGAAAGCATTGATTTTGACGAAGTGGTAGTTTCCGAAGGGAAAGATTCTATTTTTGTGCCAATGAATACTTTTGATGCTTGTTTGGCTCTGCGACTGGAAGGCAAGCAAATGAGCGGTGCGTACAAACGCCACTACAACCAAACCTCGCAAGCTCTGAAAGCCTATTTTGGCGAAAAATATCGTTTTTTTGCTGAAAACAAACCTTCACAAATAGATTTTTCGGGCAAATGGGAAGTGAATTTTACCAATTCGGAAGGTAGAACCTACCCTGCCATAGCTCTTTTCAAGCACGATACCAAAACAGGCAAGATAACAGGCACTTTTCTCACTACCACAGGCGACTACCGCTTTTTGGAAGGGAATGTAAAAGACAATGCTTTGTACCTTTCCACTTTTGATGGGGCTTTTGCCTTTCTTTTCAAAGCAAATTTTGAAAATAATGAACTCAAAGGCGAGTTTTGGTCGGCAATGAATAAACAAGCCACTTGGACAGCCCGCCGAAACGAAAATGCTACTTTGCCTGATGCTTCCAAAATTACTTATCTCAAAGAAGGCTATGATAAGATTGAATTTAGCTTTCCTGACCTTTCGGGTAAAAAAGTTTCACTTGCAGACGAAAAATACCGAAACAAAGTGGTGATTTTGCAGATTTTTGGCTCTTGGTGTCCTAATTGTATGGACGAAACCGCTTTCCTTGCCGAATGGTACAGAAAAAACAAGAAAAAGCCTGTTGCAATTATTGGCTTGGCTTACGAAAGAAAACCCGATTTTGAATACGCAAAAAAAATGGTGGAAAAAGTCGTAAAACGCTTTAATGTAGAGTATGATTTTCTGATTGCAGGCACCAATGAAAAAGGTGTAGCCGAAAAAACACTCCCTATGCTCAATGGCATTTTTTCGTACCCTACTACCATTTTCATAGATAAAAAAGGCAAAGTTCGCAAAATTCATACAGGTTTTTCGGGTCCTGGTACGGGCGAATACTACAAAACTTGGCGACAAGAATTCAATGAGCTAATGAATACCTTGCTCAAAGAATAAACTTTGCTACAAAATTTTCAATTCCTTATCAGTTTTAGCAGTAAGCACGCTATACGCATTGGGCTTGATTTTTAGCAAAGTAGGAAAGATTTTCAGTAAAAACTGCTTGGCTCTGATAACCCAACGCTTCAAAGGCTGTGTGGGGTAGCTCATTTGTAAAATATCGCCCGCAAGTAGTGTATAGCGGTCTTTCAAGATAGTAAAATTTTCAGAAAGCAAAAGAAAGCGAAAAAGTGCAGGTGTGTAAATATTGATATGCCCGTAAGAAAGAAAATGCTTGATTTTCTTATCTACAAAAAAAGAAAAATCAATCGGAACTTCAAAAACCTGATGACGCGAAACCCTTTTGATTTCTCTGAGCAAAGCCCGCTCAAATTCTACGTGTTCAAGCACGTGAGAGCAAATCACTAAATCAAAAAAATTATCGGGATAAGGGATATGGTAGCCATCAAAAAGTCGTGCTTCTTGCAAATTGGCAAGATTTTTCTCTTTAATTTTCTCCAAACCGCTCTCCGAAATCTCCAAAGCATACAAGTTGGGGGCAAAATGAGCCTGATTGAGCCAAGCCAGAATACTGCCATCGCCTGCTCCTACCTCCAAAACTCGCTCAAATTGCATATCTTGCGTAAGCCAAAGAATATTTTGGACTTTGTATTTAGCTGATAAATTCCGCCATTCTGCTCTTTCAGACTTGTACTGATTTTTATAGCTTTCTGCAAGGTTTTGAGAAACTTCCATTGGTACAAGGTTACATTTCTATCACAATTTTCCCTTTTATTTTTCCCATAGCCATATCGTTAAGAGCCTCTACAATAGCCCCGAAAGGGCGTACCGAATCTACCATAGGAAAAATTTGATGTTTGCTTACAAATTGCACCATATCTGCAAATTCTTGGTCATTGCCCATTGTAGAGCCTTTGATAGTAGCCTGACGGAAAAAAAGGCTTGGTATATCAATTTTAGCCGTGCCGAGAGTTGCTCCATAAGTAACAATTATCCCCGACATTTTACAAAGTTTAATCAGTAAATTAAAATCGTTTCCGCCTGCACTATCAATAATTACATCAAAACCTTCCTTTTCGGTAAGTTTGAATAAATCTTTGTGCCAATCTACTTTGGTATAAAGCACACCGCCTTTGATATTTGCCTTTTTTTGCAAAAGTTGAATTTGAGCCTCGCTACTGGAAGTTACCCAAACATTTGCCCTCACCGCAGAAGCAAATTGAGCGGCAAATTGAGCTACTCCTCCTCCTGCACCTGTTACAAGCACATTTTTACCTGCTGAAATTTCACCTTTGTAAAAGCAAGCTCTATACGCTGTAAGAGCCGCCAGCGGCAAAGCCGCCGCTTCATTATCCGAGAGATGAGCAGGCTTTTCGTGTAATCTATGCACAGGCACACATACGTACTCGGCAAAAGTGCCATTGGTAGGCATTCCTAAAATGGTGTAAGAAAGTTGTGGGTGGCGAGCATCTTCCCCCCAATTTACATTTGGATTGATGATAACTTTTTTACCTATCCAAGCAGTATCTTTGGCGGAACCAACTTTTTCCACAATACCGCAAGCGTCAGAGCCTAAAATTGCCCCTTGCTGAATGCCCGGATACAAACCCACTCGTATCCACTGGTCGCGGCGATTGAGTGCCGCATACAAAACTTTCACCAAAACTTCCCCTTCTTGAGGCTCGGGTACGGCTACGTCCTGAATTTCAACTTCGTTTTCAGTAAGAACTAATGCTTTCATTGCGTTGTAGGCGTTTTATTTTTTTTGAATTTTTCACTAAATCTTTCAAACCAAATCCGATACATTTCAAACTCAAAAAGACGAGAATCTTTACGAGCCTGATTGAAAAAGAATATCCCAAAAACCAAAAAAATAAGATTGGGTATCCACATTGCCCAAGCCTCCATAACACCCTCTTTCACCCATTTTTCAAAAAGCATATTTACCACATAGTACAAAATAAAGAAAAATACCGATACCAAAATAGGTATGCCCAAACCGCCCTTCTTGATAATAGAACCCAAAGGAGCCCCTATCAGAAACATCATAAAACAGGCAAGTGCAAAGGTAAATTTTTTGTGCAACTCTGTATAATGCTCACGAATTTCATTGGTTTTATGAAACAAATTGCCTCTACGAAATTCTAAAAAGCCTTTCACACTACGAGCTTGGTTCAATGCCCTCTGCAAAATAAGTGTTGTAGTGGTGCTATCAAAGCGTTTTTGCCAAAAAGAATCTACTTGTTTGGGTGAAAAATGAAGTTTATAGTTGAAAGTAAGTTTGGAAAAGCTATCTTGTGGAAGAGGCTTTTGATGATGAACATAATACGTAGGCACTTCGGATTTACTTTTTTCTTTGGCTTTTACGATTTCCCTCTTGAAAGAATCTATCTCTCTACGAAGTTCAACAACGTTTTTCATTAAGCGGTGGTAGCGAAAAAGCGAGTCGGAAATATTGCTTTTCCTAAAAGCGGCAAGGCTCAAAACCAGTTTTGTCTTTTTGTACTGATTTCGGATAAATTTGACATTGCTTTGCCCTGTGCCGTCGTTGTGTTCGCTGTAAGCATTACCATTGAAAAGTTCCATTACCAGATACGCTCCATCTAAAATTGTATACATTCTGCCCGAGTCGGCAATTACTACATCTTTGTTGCCCCTGAAATCTTGATGAGAGTAGATAATTACATTTTTTAGGCTCTTGCCATCAGGGTACTTTTTGCTTACCTTGATGCTATAATTGGGTATGCCGTCATAAAAAATCCCCTCTTTCAAATCAAGAGTAGCTTTGGTTTGTTTTACATTGTAGAGCGTGCTGTATGCCTTGATATTGGCATAAGGTACTACTTTATTGCTAAACCAAAAAGAAACCGCTGAAACCAAAAGGGCAAAAACACCAATAGGGCGTAAAGTACGCGTAAGCGAAACCCCCGCACTCTTGATAGCGGTTAGTTCAAAATGCTCGCCCAAATTGCCATAAGCCATAAGAGCCGAAAGCAAAACCGCCAGCGGCAAAGCCATTGGTGTTAGGCTTAAAGCAAAATAATACAACATTTTGGAGAAAGTGAAAGCCCCTATATCTTTGCCTACAAACTCATCAAGGTAGCTCATTATCATTTGTATAAGTAGCAGAAAAACCACTACGAAATACGTAAGCAAAAACGAAGGAACAAATGCCTTCAAGATAAGCCAATCTATTTTCTTGATGCGTAGAAGCGGCATTAAAGCGAGTTTTTCTGCAAATTTACAAGAAAAGTCTGAAACTAACCGCCAACAATTTCTTTAAGTTTATGAATCAGTCCGTCCCAAAGTTCGTTTAGTTCTTCTTCGTCTGTTTCATCAGAATAATCGGTAATGCGAATAAAAGTGGAATTGGTGAGGTCGTTATGGTCTAAGCGAAATTCAATATAAGACGGGTTTTCAGAGTTTTTATGTTTATCAAATTCAAATTTAATAGATTTTCCCATTCTTTGTGAGGCAATCGTACCGATATGGTCTTCATTATCCCAATGAAAGCGATACGTATGTGTATCTATGCTTTGTACCTCATCAGCAAACCATTCTTGCAAACCAATGGCAGTAGAAAAATAAGGATAAAGCATTTTCACCGATGCCTTTAGCTCATACTCCTTTGTAAATTTGTGTTTTTTCATAAGCAAACGCAAAACGATACCAAGATGAAAATGATTTTCAAGGATTTAGAAGGAAAACTTCCCACAAGCTATTTTGCAGTATAAAACTAATAGCTCCAAAAGCAAATATAAAGCATTTCTAATTTTTCACAATTTTTTTCTATGTTTTTTCTGCAAAAAACGTTTATATTTGTAAAAATTTTGTTTTTCTATGCAAACTACTCTTGTTTCGGCTTTAGACTATTTGAATAACGAATATTTTTCGGCAGAAAAAATTGCTGAGCTGCAAAAATCCTTCCAAAATGCCAAGCCTTACAAGCATCTGGTAATGGATAATTTTCTGAAAGAAGAATTTGCTAATATACTTCACGATAATTTCCCTCCTACCGAAAAATTAGCCAAACATTACGATGGCATCAACGAAAATAAATCGGAAGGGGCAAATTTTGATGATTTTCACCCTGCTTTCAATGAAATTCGCAAGGTACTGATGAGCCAAGAAGTTGCCGAGTGGGTTTCTAAAGTTACAGGCATTGCAGATGTTTTCATTACCAACGACCATCTGGGCTGTGGCTTACACGAAGGTAAAAATGGTAGTTTTTTGGATATTCATATTGATTTCAATATCCACCCTTCTCAAAATGTACATCGCAGGCTCAATATGCTTATTTATATGAATAAGGACTGGAAGCCCGAATATGGTGGCGATTTGGAAATGTGGAACGCCCATATGACTGCCTGCGAGAAAAAAGTAGCTCCACTATTCAACAGAGCTGTTATTTTTGAAACCAACGAAATTTCTTATCACGGGTACAATAAAATCAATGTTCCTGCGGGAATGACAAGAAAATCCATTTATACCTATTTTTATACCAAAGAACGAGCCGATGCCGTAAAATATCACGATACGGTATTCAAACCTCGCCCCGATGACGCTCTTACTAAAAAAATTGCCACCAATACCAAAGAAAAAATCAAGAACTTCATCAAAGCACAATTACGCAAAGTAGGCATTGTTTGGAAATAAAGTAAGTTTCATTAAACTTTTTCACTTGAATTGTGTCTATTAGGGTAGTAAATTTGTAAAGATTTTTTAACGTAAAAAACAATGAAAAAGACCTTCGCAATAATTGCTTTTTTAGGAATTTGTGAGGCTATCGCACAGCCCAAGCAAGTAACTCCTCCCGAAGATAGGGCTCGTCAGATACTTGCAGAGGTGGAAAATAAATTTTCATCTGCCAAAGCCCTGCAAGCCGATTTTACCTATGAATTTCGTAATGAAGTCAATAAAACCAAAGACGAAGCCAAAGGTACTTTTGTAATGAAAAAAAATAAGTTCAAGCTCAAACTTGCCAACCAAGAAATTTACAACAATGGCAAAACCGTTTGGACTTACCTGAAAGATGCTAACGAAGTAAGCATTTCCGATTATACCCCCGATGATGACTCTTTCGTAACGCCTGAAAAAGTTATCAAACTTTACAAGAAAGATTACAAATACGTTTTCATTCGCGAATTTACCGAGAATGGTAAAGTGTATGAGGAAATAGACCTTCAACCTACCGATAGAAGTAAAAAAGTTTTCAAAATTCGCTTAGTTATCAATAAAAAAACCCGAAGCATCAAGAGTTGGGAAATTTTTGAAAAAAATCAGAATTGCTCCAAATACATTATCAATACCATTGCGTATGATGTGCAAGTTGATGACAACTATTTCAACTTTGATAAACGCAAGTACCCCAATGTCAATGAAGTAGATTTGAGAGATTAAAAAAATATTTTTTCTTGCAAACCTTATGGGCTGATGTAAAGTCTGTAAGGTTTTTATTTTCTTTTGAAACGCTATCCATATGCTAAAAAAAACTTTTTCTGCTTTCCTTTTGCTGATGGCTTTGTGGTCTTGTACTGCCAACAACACCAACACCGAAACTCCTAACGAAAACAATACAAACAACCCTCCCCAAAACACCAAACCCTTGGTAAAAGCCCCCGAATTTAATGCGGATAGTGCTTTTGCTTATATTGAAAAGCAATTAGCTTTCGGTCCGCGAGTACCCAATTCGGAAGCTCACCGCCAATGTGCCGATTATTTGGTAAAAACTTTACAAAAATTAGGTGCTACTACTCAAATACAAGAGTTTCAGGCAACTTCTTTTGATAAAAAAACTTGGAACGGCAAAAATATCATTGGCAGTATCAACCCACAAGCAAGCAAACGCATACTGCTGGCGGCTCATTGGGATAGTAGACGCTTTTCGGATAAAGAAAAAGATACAACTCTTCATAAAAAACCTATTGATGCCGCCGATGATGGTGCCAGTGGTGTAGCTGTTATTTTGGAAATTCTACGAACTATCCAAAATGCTCCCGAAAAGCCCCAAATTGGCATTGATGTAATCTTTTTTGATTTGGAAGACGACGGCACCCCCGAAGGCTATAAAGAAGAAGACCACAGCAATTCTACGTGGTGTCTGGGTTCGCAATATTGGTCAAAAAATAAGCATACTCCCAATTATTCAGCTTATTTTGGCATTTTGTTGGATATGGTGGGGGCAAAAGGTGCTAAATTTTATCATGAGCCTTTTTCTGTGCAGTATGCCGAAGGAATTGTACAAGAAGTATGGCAAACAGCCCAACGCTTAGGTTATGGTAACTTTTTTATCAATCAAAAAACACCTATGCAAGGCGGTATTATGGACGACCACTTCTACGTAAATCGTGATGCCAAAATTCCAATGATTGATATTATCAATTATGAAAGTTCTTTCCCTGCACATCATCATACGCAGGCAGATAACATTCAAATTATTGATAAAACTACCCTCAAAGCCGTAGGGCAAACACTTTTGCAAGTGTTGTATAATCAGACTTTGCAATAGATTTTAATTCCTTGCGTCCCAACCCCAATTAAGCTTGCTTCGTAAAGTATCCAAAAAATTGGTGTCATTGGCTTTTACGAGCTTTGCTTTGAATTTCTCTTTGCTAATAGCAAGCTGAACTGAAGCATCTATCACACGGGAGCGAGAATCTAAGGAAACCAAAAAATTTTTACTTCTACCCTCTATTTCAAAAGAAATAACACTTTCGTCAGAAATAACCATAGGACGTACCGTAAGGTTGTGGGGGCTTACAGGTGTAATCACAAAATTGCTTGAACGTGGCAAAATCAAAGGTCCGCCACAGCTCAAAGAATACCCCGTAGAACCCGTAGGCGTGGCTATAATCAAGCCGTCTGCCCAGTAGGAGTTTAGATATTCGCCGTCTATGTAGGTATGCACCGTAATCATTGAGGCAGTATCGCGTTTGGTGATAGTGAAATCGTTGAGGGCAAAAGGATAGCCTTCAAAAATATCTTTATTGCTTTCTAAATGCAGAAGTGTCCTTTCTTCAATGCTATAAAACCCTTCTGTAAGGTTTTTCAAGAGGCTTTTGATTTGCAAAGGAGCGTGAGTAGCCAAAAAGCCTAATCTGCCCGTATTGATGCCCACAATTGGAATTTCCAAAGCTCCCACGTGAGTAACCGCCTCCAAAAGAGTTCCATCGCCACCCAAACTCAAAAAAAATTGACAATTTTTTAGCTCACTGGGCTTTTCATAAATATTTTCAGGAACGTGCTTTATCAAAGACTTTTTCAAAACTTTGTAAAAACTTGCAGAAACACAAGCCTCAATATTGTGCTTTCTTAAACATACAAATAAATCTTGGATATACTTGCGTATTTCTTTCTGAAAAACTTTTCCGTGAATAGCTACGTGCATTGTCGTAATTTTTATGCAAAATTTGTAAGCAAATAAGCAAAAATTTCTTTATTTTAGCACCAAGTTTAAGGATTTATTGAAAGGTCTAAGGTTTGAAGTTCAAAGTTCAAACCTGTGTTTGTAAGTTTTAGACAAGTTTGATTTATCGTGTCTTAATGGTTTCACCTAAAAATCGGTAATCTTTGATAGAAAAAATTATCACACTGGAAAATATACCCTTGGTAGATTTCTTGGGAGCGGAAAATAGCCATATCAAACAAATAGCGGCGGCTTTTCCAACAAGCAAAATTCTTTCACGTGGCAATGAAATTCGCATACAAGGGCAAACCCCTGAAATTCTAAAAATCAATGCCATTATCAATGCCCTTCTGACACACTACCATAAGTTTGGTAAAATTACACCTCAAAATATTGAAGAACTTATCGTTCAGAACGATAAGGAGCAGAAAGAAAGCAGTAGCCTTGAAAAAATCCGTGAAGAAGTTATTTTGTACGGAACAAAAGGTTTCGGTATCAAGCCACGTACCCAAAACCAAGCCCTCATGGTAAAGGCTTCTATGGAAAACGATTTAGTTTTTGCATTAGGACCCGCAGGTACAGGTAAAACGTATATTGCAGTAGCTTTGGCGGTGCAAGCTCTTAAAAATAAGCAAGTCAAAAAAATTATCATCACTCGCCCTGCCGTAGAAGCAGGCGAAAATTTAGGCTTTTTGCCCGGCGATTTGAAAGAAAAAGTAGATCCCTACTTGCGTCCTATTTACGATGCTCTCGACGATATGATTCAAGCTGAAAAGCTCAAATTTTATCTTGAAAATCGTATCATTGAAATTGCTCCTCTTGCGTATATGCGTGGGCGAACCCTTAGCGATGCTTTTATCTTGCTTGATGAGGCTCAGAACACTACCCCTATGCAAATGAAAATGTTTCTGACTCGTATGGGAGCAAACTCCAAAGTAATTGTAACAGGCGACCAATCGCAAATTGATTTGCCCAGCAAACAGCGTTCAGGACTTACCGATGCCCTTCGGATACTTCAAAATATTGAAGGAATTGCCGTGGTAGAGCTTGATGCCCGCGATGTAGTTCGCCACCGCCTCGTAAAAGCAATTATCCAAGCCTACGATAAAGTAGAAAATAGTAGAGAGGGTTAAGGCTTGTGCTTGCTTCTGATACTTTCCGAAATAATTTCGTAAATTTTCTGTTTCAGCTTATCGCTTTCAAGCAGTTGCAGGTGCTTTTGAATGATGATTTGGTCGTTGCGGCGGGCAGGTCCCGTCTGAATAGCAAAGATATTTTCTGCTTCTATTGCTTTTGAAAAGGTTTCTTGAATAAGCGGCTTGAGCAATTCAAATGGCAAGTTTTCATTTCTTAGAATTTCTTGTGAAATACCAAGCAGATGATTGACAAAATTATTTGCAAAAACTGCCGCCAAATGCAATTTAAGCCTCTCATCTGAACCAATCAAATACACTTTTGGGCTAATTGCTTCTGCTAATGCCTTCAAGCAAGTAATGGTTTGGGTAGAATTGCCCTCAATGCAAAAAGGTACTTCTCGCATTGCAACTTTTCTCGTTTTAGAAAAGGTTTGTAAAGGATAAAACACACCAAAGTTCGCTTGATTTTGTAAATTTTCAAAAACTGCCATAGGGGTACTTCCCGAAGTATGAGCAACAATTTGGTAGCTGGTTAGCTGTATCTGCCTAATAATTTCTGGCAAAGCATTATCCGAAACTGCAAGCAAAATAATTTCCGCTTGACTTTCTTGGAAATCAAGGCTTTCTTGATGAAAAGCGTTTAGATAGCCTGCTAATTCATTGGCTTTTTGGCTATCTCTGCCATATACTTCTACAATTTGATGAGCAGTTTGCCTGAAAGCATTGGCAAGATGCCAAGCTACATTTCCTGTGCCAACAAGAGCTATTTTCATTTGCCAACTTGATGATTTCAAAAAAATTGCGATGGCTTGTAAGCCATCGCAAAAATACAAAAGATAGAAACAAGTTCCTTTGTGTGTATTCAATTTTGATGAAAATTATTTGCTAATGCTTTCAAAGGCGTTTCGTATCACATTCTGAAATTCGGGTTTGCCTTTGTAACGCTCTACTGCTCCAAATAGGATAATTTTGTTGCCCATTTTAGTTACATATACGAGTGTCCAACCCTTTTCACCATTTTCGTTTGTAGCATCGCCATTCATTTCCAAAACAAAAAAGTTCAAACCCTTTTCTGGTTTTTTCACCACTTTCATATTTTCGTCGATGTAGTCATCACCAAGTTTTTCAGGTGAAACATAAGCTAATTTGGCTTGTGCTTTGAAAAAGCTACTGATTTTGAGAGATATTTCGTCATTATTGCCTGTAAAACTTTCAATCTGAATAGAAGCATTTTTTTGGGGGTGGCGAGCCGAAATAAAACTCCACGATTGTTGGCTGTTATCAACCACCTTCCAACCCTTAGGTAAGTTGATTTTTACGCCGTAGGCATTGGTTGCCTCTTGCGAAAATGCTACAAAGGCAAATAAAAACACCCAAACTGAAAGAACTATTTTTTTCATACAAAAATATTGATTTGAAGGGTTATTTAATGCTTAGCAAAAACTGCTTTGGAAAGTCAATCTTTTACACAGCGGCAACTCATTGCTAAATTATCTCTAAAATTCGTTCCATAGATAACTACACCTTTTTCCCCTTCATACTCTTCATTGTAGAAGGTGATAACAACAGCCGTATTTCTGCCCAAAGCTTTAGGAGCAGGGGTGCTTGTCCAAAACATTCCCAAATTGTTTGTGTATTTGAACTCTGGTTCGCTGGTAATATCGTGGTAAATCCCTGCAAATGAACTTTTGTCTGTAAATTCAATTTTTTCAAAAAGCGGAACCGCCTCTTTGTAAAACTCTGTGGCTGGGGTATCCTCAACGTCTTTTTTGTAGGGTTTTAGTTTTAGCGTTTTCAAAGCCTCTTGCCATTCTTTACTTGTGGGTACGTGCCAGCCTTTGGGACAAAGGTTTTTACTTTCTACCGCCTTCCAAGTGTAGAGCCTTCCCATTTTTTCGGAAAAAGTTTCATTGTTATTGATAGCAAAAGAACCTTCCATTTGGTAATTCAGGTTTTGAGCCATCCATTCTTTTTTACCTATCATTGTGGTTTTATAGGTTTTACCATCTCTTGGGTCTTTGAGGGTACCCAATACAGCAGGGCGAAGCCCGCCAGAAATTGCCGCAAAAGCCAAAGCTAATATAGGCAATATAAAAAGTTGGGGTCTTTTTTGCATAATTTTTTTCTATTTTCTGAAAACTATTAAAGACTTTTACAGAGAACTTGCCCAACATTTATGAAAGCAGGTTTGAAAAGTTGAAGATTGGCAAGTTTGAAATTTTAGTTTGAACTTGCAAACCCTTGAAGCATTCAATTTTCTGAACCTTTGGACCTACCAATAGATTTACATTCAAAATATTAGACAATCTCAAAATTTAGGCTAAATGATATTTCGCTATTTTTTTCTTTTAAGCACAATTTTATTTACAAAAAAGTGATGTAAGCCCGTATCATCTCTATACTCTAAAACGAGCTTATCTTTGCTGAACTCTAAAATTTTATACCATTTCTCTCCAACGTGGAATAAATCCATACTATAAATATTGCAGTAAACCTTATCGCTTGATACCACAGGTTTGCCCACTGGTTTTCTACGCCTAATGAAATACTGACGATTATCTTCTCTGAAGAACTCATATTCAATGGTTTTGAAAATTTCAGCAAATTCACCTCTGAAATAATGCTCTATATCCTCTTTGCTTGCGATTTTTTCTGAAGCCGCTACATCAATTACCCAAGTACCCGTTAGCTCTTCCACATTGTATTGAGCAAATACAGAGAAATTAAGCAGAAAGAATACCAAACAGAAGCCTACTTTTACTTTTCTCATTTTGAGTTTTATTTTAAGGAATATTTTTCACACAACGCACGCATACGCCAGTCGCTTTATTAGAAAATGCAAAGTAAAATGGTGTTCCGGTGTTGGATTTAGTCAAAGTTAGTACAACTGCTTGACTTGGAAAGTCAGCATCTTCTGTGGAAGTCCATAGATAGCCAATATTGCCTTCGTGCCAAAGTTGAGGAACTGAAAAAACTAAATAGCCATTATATTGCATATTAAAATAATCGGGGCTTGTTAGTATTCCCAAACCAATAAGATTTGCAGTCGAAGAACCACTAGGGGCTAACTGTTGAAAATCTGATTTGCTTGGTAATCGCCAACCTTGCGGGCAAATATTAAGTGCTTGTTGCCAAGTTACATAGGCAGCATCTCTGTAAGTTGCAGGGGTGCTACTTACTTGTGTGCCCCCATTTTGTCCAATATCTTTTTTGAACCAAATCTTTTTATTATCATTATCGTAATATAAGGGAATATCGTAATTGTAGGAATTGCCCGCAGCGTTAGTGAGTACTTGAATATAATTTTTGGTTGTAAAGTTCTGCTCCGATTCCAAAGTTATTCCCCCTTGCGAAATGCTAATTTTGCCTCTTGTTGAGCCATTAGGGACTTTTACTTTAAGATTTTTACCACCCCCCGATTTTTCTGTGGCTTCCACTTCGCCAAACTTTACTATTGCATTGGTACTCATTCCACTACCCGAAAGCGTAATTTCATCATTTACATTGCCTTCCAAAACACTTATACTTGTGAAAGTAAGAGGTTCTGTGGTGTCCTTTTTCTTACAACCGAGTGTAGCAAAAACAGCTACAAAAAAACTTAATCCGAAAATTTGGAGATTTTTCATTGTTTTTGAATTTAATGACAAACATACCCCAAAATAAGTTGGAAAGGCTTGTAGGAAAGACGAGTATTTAACGGAATGTAAAAAATTTTTAACGAAATACAGAGATTACTTAACGAAAAAACAAAAAGACTTTCCTTGTTCAGGAAAGTCTTTTGTTGGATATAACTGGATTGAAGTACGGCTTACATCATTCCGTCCATTCCGCCCATACCGCCGGGCATTGCAGGAGCTTTGTTCTCTTCTGGTTCATCAGCTACTACACACTCAGTAGTAAGGAGCAAGCCAGCAATAGAAGCGGCATTTTCAAGAGCCAGACGGGTAACTTTGGTAGGGTCTATGATACCCGCTTCAAACATATGCTCAAATTCGTTGGTACGAGCATTGAAGCCAAAGTCTTTTTTACCCTCTTTTACTTTGTTCAAAATTACAGAACTTTCAAGACCTGCATTGGCTACGATAGTTCTGAGAGGAGCTTCCAAAGCCTGACGGATAATATTTACTCCTGTTCTTTGGTCTTCGTTATCTACTTTTACGGCATCAAGGGCTTCCAAAGCTCTTACCAAAGCTACACCACCACCGGGAACAATACCTTCGGCAATAGCGGCACGAGTAGCGTGAAGGGCATCGTCCATTCTATCTTTTTTCTCTTTCATTGCTACTTCGGTAGCGGCACCTACATAAAGGATAGCTACACCGCCAGAAAGTTTTGCCAAACGCTCTTGAAGTTTTTCTCTGTCGTAGTCGGAAGTAGTGGTTTCAATTTGAGCTTTTATTTCATTGATACGAGCTTTTACAGCATCTTTTTTGCCTTTGCCATCTACAATAGTCGTGTTATCTTTATCTACAATCACACGAGCGGCTTCTCCAAGATACAAGCCTGCACTTTCTAGTGTAAAGCCTCTTTCTTCTGAAATCACTTCGCCACCAGTAAGGATAGCAATATCTTGAAGCATTGCTTTTCTTCTATCACCGAAGCCTGGAGCTTTTACAGCACATACTTTGAGCGTACCACGCAAGCGATTCACTACAAGGGTAGCCAAAGCATCGCCTTCTACATCTTCGGCAATGATGAGCAAAGGTCTGCCAGATTGAGCTACTTGCTCCAATACAGGCAAAATTTCTTTCATAGAAGAAATTTTCTTTTCAGTGATAAGCAAATAAGGCTTATCCAATTCTGCCTGCATTTTTTCGGTATTGGTTACAAAGTAAGGAGAAAGATAGCCTCTATCAAACTGCATTCCCTCTACGGTTTTGAGTTCATTAGCAGTTCCTTTGGCTTCTTCAATGGTAATCACTCCGTCTTTGCCAACTTTTTTCATTGCTTCGGCAATGAGGTTACCGATTTCTTCGTCGTTATTGGCAGAAATAGTAGCTACTTGGGCGATTTCTTTTTCACCTTTTACTTCTTTGGATTGTTTTTTGAGGTTTTCTACTACTGCCGCTACCGCTTTATCAATACCACGCTTCAAATCCATAGGGTTTGCACCAGCAGTAACGTTTTTCAGACCTGCTGTAAAGATAGCCTGAGCAAGTACAGTAGCAGTAGTGGTACCGTCTCCTGCCATATCAGCAGTTTTGGAAGCTACTTCTTTCAAAAGTTGAGCTCCCATATTTTCAATAGCATCTTTGAGTTCAATATCTTTGGCAACGGTTACACCATCTTTGGTAATAGCAGGAGAACCATATTTTTTATCTAAAATAACATTTCTGCCCTTAGGACCAAGTGTTACTTTTACTGCGTTTGCAAGGGCATCAATACCTTTTTTTAGTTTTTCTCTTGCATCAGAATCAAAAACTATTCTTTTAGCCATAGTTGTTTGCGTTTTTTGGGGTTAAAAAATGAGAAAAGATTAAAGTGTAAAAAATTAGAGAATTGCGAAAATATCAGATTCACGCATAATGAGGTACTCTTTGCCATCAACAGTGATTTCGGTACCTGCATATTTGCCATAAAGCACGGTATCGCCTTCTTTTACGGTCATAGGCTCATCTTTTTTGCCTTTACCTACGGCAACTACCACGCCTCTTTGGGGTTTTTCTTTGGCATTGTCAGGGATAATGATACCAGAAGCAGTTTTAGTTTCAGCCTCGGCAGGTTCTACCAGAACTCTGTCGGCAAGCGGAGTAATTTTCAATTTATTTTTTCCCATACTGATTATGAATTTTAGGTTTAAGGAAATGCTTTTCTGAAAGGTTGCAACCATAGCATAGCATTTTATATGCCAATGTAATTTTTAAGGACAAATAGACGCAAAGCTCAGACGAGCAAAAATGCTTAAAACTTGTCATTTTCAAAGATTTTGAGCTTATTACTACTGCAATATTCTTTGTAATGGCTAAAATAATATGTCAGAAAAACTGACAATTTTTCAGTCTTTTTGTCAGATTGCAAAATATTTTTTTTGAATCGAAACAAATTGTATTTTCTTACGTAATACAAATAAAGGGCTATTCGTATGCGAACACTTTTGCACATTATTTTGGGATTTTTCTTTTGCACCATTTCGGCAGAAACTATCGCCCAAAGGCGAACTTACAAACCCCCTAAAAAAGACTATCTTGGTAGTTTTGATGACTCGCAGTGGTGGATTGGTATTCACGCAGGCGTAAATTTGGGGAAAGCTCTCCCCCTGAAACGCTACGATGTTTTAGAATTTACCAATGGCAATAGCGTGAATAAAGAGTATGACGGCTTTCGCAGATTAGGTCTGCAAGCAGGTGCAAGGGTAGATTTCAACTTCCTGACAAACTTCTCTGCCAGCTTCCAACCTACCTACAACAATATGAATGTTGGCTATGAGGTGGCTTACCAGTGGCAAGGGCAAGATAATAACTTTCTGGATTTGCGTTACAACCATCGTATTCGGCTCAATTATTTGGAATTGCCTTTGCTGGTACGCTTTGATGTACTCCGCCAAGCCTTTAAGCCTTACGTTCAAGGCGGTATTGGCTATGGTATGCTCATCAAGGCAGATAAATACATTGAAATAGAGAGCTTTGATAGAGCCTCAGGAGCAAATAATCCTATACAAAACGAATCGCCTGTGATTGGTGCTAAAAATCTATTTATTACCTCTCAATGGATTTGGTACTTGGGGGGCGGCATTAGCACAGAACTTGGTAATGTACGTTTGGGCTTGGAACTCAACTACAAACAAGGTCTGAATAATATCACCAATCGCCTCAATCGCTATTCAGACCAACGTATGATTGGCGTTTTAGATGCCCTTGATGATATGACTTTGCAAAATATACAAATGGAGTTTTATTGTGTTTTTCCTATGAAGTTTTTGCAAGTTTCTTCTTTCAGGAGAGTAAGACCCTAACAAACAAAACATTGAAACGTATGAAAAAGTTTTTCAGCATAATACTCGGTATCTTGAGCCTTTGGGCTTGTGATATTTCCAAAAATAAAGAAATTAAGCCCGAAGAGGTTTTTGTGAAAATCTACGAAAACAACAATTTTGACCAAAATTTTACCCCCTTAGATATTAAGCAAACTACCGATGGTGGCTATCTAATTTTAGGCGAATACGCAAGTAATGGTTTTTCTCCTTTCCCTGCTGTATACTTGATGAAAGTTCAGCCCGATGGCAAATTTGAATGGGAATATCTGGCAAGGGAAAACTATGTTACGCCTATTTCTGAACTTTTGCCTTCAACTGACGGCAACTTTGAATTTTTTTGCTCTGCCCAAAACGATAGCTTGAAGCCTGTAAGGCTTTCTGCTACGCAAAATCCCCAAGAACTTGCCAAATATAACCTTATACGTGGCTTGGTAGCCAATGCTTTACCTGACGGCAACTATGGTTTTGTATCTTATCCCCAAAATTCTCAAAATACGATAGTTTCTACTGGCTCCCCCAATGGCAATATTTTGCGAAGCAAACAATACTACAACCAAGACAATACTTTTATTGAAGAACGTATAGATAGGCATTTGCGTAGGGTACGTACCCCTTTACCAATGCTTATGAGCAGTAGAGGAGGAAATGATTTGTTTTTTACAGCTTTTCGCCTTTCCAATATTGCTGTAATGAGTGATGATTTGGCTTCTGCTGGTAGCGAACCCAAAGGCATTATCAATGGCAATAGCTACGATGCCGCTATCAGTGCTATGGTACAAATTAGTGGTAATACTTTCGCTATGGCTCGTTACAATGCCGATGGCGAAACGGTCTTTATACCAAGAGCAGAAGTAGCTCTCAATGGTATTTATACCAATACAAGTTTCAGAGGAAACGTATTGCCCGAAATATCAAAGTTTGCTCGTGTTGTGATTCGCAGAGCAACTATTGCCCAAAGAAACGTGCTTTTATACCTTACAGATACCAAAAATGGGCAAATTGTTCTTTTTGTATATGATGAAGCCACTGGCAACCTGATACGCACACAATACTTTGGTTCTGCCAATACTTTCCAAATAGGTAGCCTTACCCTCACCACTGACGGCGGCATAGCTATTGTGGGGAAAACCTTTGTAGCAGGACGATTCGGCAGGATTTGCCTGTTCAAACTTTCACCCCAAGAAGTTGAAAAGTGGGTAAAATAAAGAGCTACCTATTAGCGATTGGCTAAAAACCTTTCCTTAATTTTGACAAGCTCTTTTTCGCTGATTTTAGTAGTTCGCTTCAGTTTTTCTATAAAGGCTTCTACCTCTTCGGGCTGGGCAGGACAGCCAATATTCTCACCATTACTCATTTTAGAGTCTTCAAGCAGATTGCCCCTGCTATCCAAAATCACCCAATAGGGTATGCCGTGATTTTTCCCACCCCATTTTTCCAGATACGCCTCGGCACCCGAATTTTCTAAACTTTTCTTTTCGCCAAACTCATTTATCACCAAGCGGCTCATTACAAAGTTTTTTTGAAAAAAATCTTTACAACTCTCATCTTCCAGAGCCTTTTGCATCTTTTTGCACCAGCCACACCAAGAGGCTTCAAAAATCAGTAGAATCTTTTTATTTCTCTTTTGAGCCTCTTTCATAGCTTCTTGTAAAACCTTTTCAGCCGAAAGCACCTGCTGAGCCCAGCTGAAAAGGCTGAAAGATATAAAAACAAGTAACCAAAGAAGTCTTTTCATAAACATTGGCTATTTTTCTATCAAAGGATAAAGCGAATTGGGTGTTTTGAAATCGTGATAGTGCTTATTGATGTCTTTTTCTGATGAAAAAATAATCATCTTTTCGCAGGTATTCTCTGATATAATCAGGGTAATATGGTGCTTCTTTTTAGAAAATTTCAAGGCATACTTGGCTTGCATTGGGCAAGTTTTCTTTTCGCTGATATAATTGTTAGTATCTAATACCGCTTTTTTCAAGTTTTCGGCACTTTCAGCGGAAACTTCTATTTTTTTAAGCATTTCATAATCGCCCAAATAGACTTTATCTTTTTCGTGTTCTTTGGTAGGGATAGGCGTAGCCTTCACTTCGTACAAAGCCACTTCGGTAGCTTCCTCAATAATATTTTTGTGTTTGTGAAAAATCGGATGTTTTTCTTTTTCGGGAAGCATACTCAAACTTATTAAAAAAATAAACCAAAATGCTTTCATACCATTTTATCTTTGAGAAACACGAACCATAGAAACAGGATTTTGAGGCTTACAGCCATTACAATTTTTAGCTTTGTATTGCGTACTTTTCACAGCGTTTTCGGCAATATGCTCCCAAGAAGGCTCTCCTGTACGCATATAGCCAATTTCTTCTTTAAGTGCCTGAATAAAGCTCAACGTAAAAAAACCACCATTGATGTTACACCAAGAATATTCACCGGGCGAGCTACCTGTAATCATTATTGTTCCACGAGAACTCACAAAAAGTTTTTTTAGTTTTTCTACTTCTGCCCCCTGAAAGCTACGACTTGCCATAAAAGTTGTAGAAGTCATTTGGTTTCTACCAATATCGGAATTACAACAATCGCTCAGAATAAGATTGAGCCTGCCACCTTTGTCGGTAATGGCTTGGGCGGCGGCAGAAAGAGGTAAAGAGGTTTTTTCAGTAAGAGGCGTATATTCTGAATAACGCATATCTAACTGGGGGTATCTATCAGTTTGGTTAGACCAGCGAAAGCCGTGACCGCTGTAATAAAAAATGACTACATCATTTGCCCCAACTTGCATACTTTTGATGGTTCTTTCTACATTATCACGGGTAAATTTTTCTCCATTGATAATGTATTTTTCAAATGGCATACCTACGGCTTTAGCAATCTCTCTGAACTCTACCTCCATTGCTCTCTGATCCACGGCACAGCTTTGCCCAATATCCCCAATGTCTGTATTGATAACCAACAATAAGTGCATTTTAGATTTACCCGCAGTGGTATTGTTATTACCCGTAGTATTGTTGCTTCCTGTATTATTGTTGTTATTGTAGCTCACCACTCCTGAAGCCGCATCTCGCATCTTACGCAAGGCTTGGTATTCGGGTTCATCGGTACGGAAGAACTGACGCAAATAACTATCCGTCATATCTTTGGGATTGATATCCTTGTAAGATTTGCACTGAATAAGGTGGGTAGCATCAAAGTTGGGGTCATCAGTTACATAAGGAAGTTGGTTAGGATTTTGCTCATTCCATACCCAAATAAAATGGTCGGGATTGTAAGATTGCCCTTTGTCTTGGGTGGTAATGAAGCGAGGATTGCTTCCTATCATTACAAAATAATTGTAGCCATCTTCTTGTCCTGTTACAGATTGATATTTGACATCAACCACATTGTATTTGCCCTTGTAGGTGTATCCTACACGCATATAAGCATCTTGCTCGTTGAAATAGACCAAAAAGGCTTTGTAAGTAATATCAGAAACCTCAAAGACAATTTCATACAGCGACTGCCCCTTGGCACTAACGAAGGCGAAAAGAAAAAATAGTAGTCCCATTCGCCAAGAGAGTTGTTTTAGCATAGTATTTGGTATTTTAAGGTGAATTTTCAAAAACTTCCAAAATCATTCGGTTACGCTCGTTGAGGGCATCTGTTTTTTGCAAAATATTGATAATGACAGCAAGTTCATCTTCCGAAACTCTTTCTTTCTTGTCTAATACATCTTCCAAAACCAAATCTAAAACTTTTTTGGAAAATTTCAAATGATTTTCTGCTTCGCCATACAAAGTTTTTGTCTGCCAAGGTTCGTAACTTACTTTGGCGGCATTGAGCATATTATCCATTAGGGCATTTTGCCAACCTTTGGATTTTACCAAAATTTTCAGAGCATTTAGAAAAAGGTCTTCCAGTAATGCTAAATTTTCGGTAATGTATCTTGCTTCTCTTTTGAGCGTTCCAATTTGCAGATTTTCTTCTTGGTGAGCCTTTTTTTCAAGTTGTTCTAAATAAAAATTTCTTTCCGCCCCATCAATTTTGTTATCGGCAGAAAGCACCGCTAAAATAGGATAAAACCATACCAATTCCTGAAAGGTAGCAAAATCAATCGGTTCTAATCTATTGAAATTGTACTCTTCCAAAAGTGTTTTGAGTTCATCAAGTTCGCTCATAGGCAAGCATTTGATTTTGAGATGAGAATAAGCAAATATCAATCCACTTTTAATTATTCATGATTTCTGCTAATATTTTTTTATCATCAAAATCGTATTTCACCCCTTTGATTTCCTGATAAGTTTCGTGCCCTTTGCCCGCCAGCAAAATAATATCTTCATTTTCAGCCATCTCACAAGCCTTTGCAATAGCTTCTTTGCGATTTTCTATTACCAAAACTTTTTTTCGTTGGGTAATAGAAACCCCTTTCTGCATATCGTCAAGTATTGCCATTGGCTCTTCAAAACGTGGATTATCGGAGGTAAGTATTACAAAATCAGAGTATTTGCAAGCAATTTGAGCCATAGCGGGGCGTTTGGTTGCATCACGATTGCCACCTGCTCCTACAATCGTAATTATTTTTTGATGCGGTTTCCGTAAGTCTTGAATGGTTTTGAGTACATTTTCCAAGGCATCGGGGGTATGAGCATAATCTACAATGCCCACTCTACCCTTTTTATCTGTAATTTGTTCAAATCTGCCTTTGGCGGCGTAAAGCTCGGAAAGTACAGGTAAAATTCGCTCTTTCTCTTCGCCTAAAAGAATAGCCGTAGCATAAACGCTCAAAAGGTTGTAAGCATTAAATTCACCTATGAGTCTGCACCATACCTGCGTACCCTCAAAATCCATTAGCAAGCCTTGCAGAGTATTATCCAAAATTTTCGCCTTGAAATCAGCAGGATATTTGAGAGCAAAGCTGTATTTGCGTGCTTGGGTATTTTGAAGCATTATGCTTCCCCTTTTATCGTCAAAATTGCTCAATGCAAAAGCCGAGGCAGGCAAGTCATCAAAAAGTTTCTTTTTGGCTTTGATGTAGTTTTCAAAAGTTTTATGAAAATCTAAGTGGTCGTGGGAAATATTGGTAAAAACTGCCCCTGTATAGTGCAATCCTGCTATGCGTCTTTGTACAATGGCGTGAGAGCTGGACTCCATAAAGGCAAACTGCACACCCTCTTGCACCATTTGAGCAAGCAAAGCATTGAGTTGTAGGGCATCGGGAGTAGTGTGGGTAGCAGGCAAAACCCTATCGTTAATGAGATTTTCTACCGTTGAAAGCATACCTACTCGGTAGCCCAAACCTCTAAAAAGTCGGTATAAAAGTGTTACATTGGTTGTTTTGCCATTTGTTCCTGTAACACCTACCAAGCGTAGTTTTTGGGAAGGATTATCGTAAAAATTACTCGCCATAATGCCCAAAGTCTCGGCACTATCGGGGGTATGTATGTACGTGATGTGGGCAAGTAAATTTTCGGGCAATTTTTCGCAAACAATAGCTTTTGCCCCCGCCGCTATGGCTTTTTCTATAAAATTATGTCCATCTACTTGGGTGCCTTGGGTTGCCACAAATACATCACCTTCTCCGATTTGGCGAGAATCAAATTGAATAGTATTGATTTCAAGATTTTCATTGCCATAAATGGCAATCAGTGGAATTTGTGCAATAAGTTTTTGTAGATTCATTTTTTTATGAGATGAGCATTTTCTTTAACAAAATCAGACCAACCTTTGTGTTTGGTGGTTTTTACTCCATTTTGGTAATGATGACACAAAGCCACCCCTAATGCGTCAGAGGCATCTAAGAGGGTATCATCAGCAAACTGAATGTTCAAAATTTTTTCCAGCATAAGGGCTAGTTCTTGTTTGCTGGCACGCCCCTTGCCCGTTACGGATTGTTTAACCTTCAAAGGAGCGTATTCGGTGATGGGAATTTCTCTCATCAATGCCGCTGTCATTGCTACGCCTTGGGCTCTGCCCAATTTGAGCATAGATTGTACATTTTTTCCGTAAAAAGGTGCTTCCAAAGCAACTTCATCAGGCAAAAACTCTTCTACCAGTTGTGTTACTCTTTCGTAAATTTTTTTGAGTTTTAGAGCCTGACTATCATACTTTTCCAACTGAATTACACCATATTGCAAAACTTCTATTTTTTTACCCAAAATTTTAAGCACGCCATACCCCATAATGCGAGTGCCAGGGTCTATGCCTAAAATAATTTTTTCGGTTTCGGGTAAAGCAGTTTTTTTCATCAAAAGTTTTTTCGCCAAAGTTACAGAAAACTATACAGATTTTCAATTGTGTCGGAATAACAAAATCAGAAATTAGTGTGTTTTCTTTTGAAATTGCTCTAAAAATACTACTTTTTGTATCTTTGCCCAAAATACGATAAGCTATGCGTATATTTTTTCTGTGGATGGTAGGAATTTTCCTGCTAACCGCCTGCCAAAAAACCGAAGTAAAATTAGATAACTTTGACAAAACTCTTTGGCAAAACGATAGCAAGGGCTGTCAGAATATTCGCTGGCAGATGCTTGCCTCTTTGGAAAAACAAAAGGATAAACTTTTGGGACTTTCGCAAGAAAAGGTAACAGAGATATTAGGCAAGCCCGATAGACAAGACCTACAAAAACGCAATGCCAAACGCTTTGTGTATTATGTTTCCGAAGGCTCGCAATGTGGAAGTAATAAAACAGAAGGAATTGCCCTGATTTTACAATTTGGGGCATTGAATTATATAAGTGAAATTTACAGAAACCGATACGAATAGGGGCAGTCGGATTTGCCCCTATCAGGTTATTGCTTCTTGAAGTCCAATGAAACCGAGTTGATGCAATAACGCAAGCCCGTAGGTTTGGGACCATCATCAAAAACGTGTCCTAAATGCCCACCACATTTGGCACAAAGCACTTCGGTACGTATCATTCCGTGTGAGTAGTCTTTTTCCAAAACTACGGCATTAGGAATTACATCATAGTAGCTTGGCCAGCCTGTGCCCGAGTCAAATTTCGTTTCCGACTTAAATAGTTCATTACCACAGCCCGCACAAACATAGATACCTTTTTCGTTGTGCTTGTAAAATTTGCCTGTAAAGGCTCTTTCAGTGCCTTTCATACGCAAAACCTTGTACTGCTCGGGATTAAGGCAATGTTGCCACTCTTCCTCGTTTTTTTTGATTGCAAAGTTCTTATCCATTTTTTTAGCAGTTTGGTTTGATTGTTTTTGTCCGCAAGACTGAAACGCTATCAGTAGCGAAAATAATGTTCCGAAAATGATGATGTTTCGTTTCATACTTTTTCTTATACAAACGAAACAAATCGCCAAATGGTTTTCGCAATAGCCAAGAGATTTCAAAGGATTTTCAACAAAAAAACTCGCTCAAAAAGCGAGTTTGCGTTTAGTACAAGAACTCTTTTTCTAATAATTTTAGCTTCGTTCTAACCGAGGCATCTATCTGTTTATCGTTAGCAAAGGTTATTGTAAAGCCACCTATCAGAGCAGGATTGATTTTTTCTTCTAATTTTACCTTTTTACCTGTTTCTTTTTCTACAATTTGAATAGCCTTTTGGCGAATAGCCTCTGTAAGAGGTACTGCCGAAGTAAGCGTAACTCTTAAAATACCTTTGCGTTCTTCGTAGAGATTTTCAAACTCTTTGGCGGCTTGATATAAAACTTCCTCTCTATTCTTGCGTGTGATAATTTCAAAAAAATCAAAAGTAACTTTATGAAGTTTATCAGCAAAGAGTTTTTTTAGAATAGTTAGCTTGCGATAGCTATAAATAATAGGATTTCGGGTAACAGCTCTCAGGACAGGGTTTTCGTCGAGCGTTTTTACAAAGAATCCCATATCTTTATAAACCTGCTCCAATACTCCTTTTTCTTCGGCAAGTTCCAAAATTGCTTTTGCATAGCGAACTGCTACGCGTCTTTCAGTCATACTACTTATCATACAACTCTCTGATTAGTTGGCAGAAATTTCGTTGATTAGTTTTTCAGCAAGCGTTTTTTGACCTTCATCACTGGAAAGCTCTTTACGCAAAATGCGTTCAGCTACTTGCAAAGAAAGTTTTGCAACTTCTTTTTTCATATCAGCCATAAAGGCTTTTCTTTCGCTTTCAATGAGATTACGAGCCTCGTTGATAATTTTATCCGCTTCTTTTTTAGCATTTTCCTTAGCTTCATCTACCAACTCACGAGCAGTTTGCTGTGCTTTTTTCAAGATTTCGTCTTTTTCGGCACGAGCTTGTTGGAGCAGTTTTTCGTTGTCGGCAGAAATTTTAGCCATTTCTGCTTTCGCCTTTTCCGCAGAAGCCAACGCTTCTTCAATGGACTTTTCACGCTCTTTCAAGGCATTCATTATAGGCTTCCAAGCAAATTTTCCTAGTACAAAAAGAAGTACCAAAAAAACAATCAGTTGCCAAACAATCAAACCAAGTTCAGGAGTAATGAGGTTGAGTAGCATATTTTTGGATTTTTAGTATCAGTTGTTAGATTATATTTTAGGATATTAAGCAGTAGATTTTTTTGAGGCAACTTCTGCCCAAGCCCACCGCTTGTGGCAGAAGTAAAGCCGAATTTTGTGCTTGATGTAGTAATTAGGCAACTTTCAAAGCCATCAAAAGACCTACTACTACCCCAAAAAGAGCCGCACCTTCAATCAAAGCGGCGGCTACAATCATAGCACCTTGGATTTTACCGCTTGCTTCGGGCTGACGAGCAATAGCGTCCATAGCTTGCCCACCGATGCGTCCGATACCCAAACCTGCACCCAATACAGCCAAGCCAGCCGCTAAACCAGCACCGATACCAGCGATTTCTGCCAAAAGAACTAAAAGTTGTAACATAGAAATTAGAATTTAGGGTTAAAAATTAGAACTATTTATTTTTACTTTCGTCTGAAAGTCTTACAAAATTTACAGGTGGTAATAGTATGGGTGGAATTCCTGCTCGTAAAGAAAGATTTGCAAGATGCTCTCTGATAAACGGGAAAATTATAGCAGGAGCATTGACTTTGGCAAAGTCCTCAATTGTAATACTTGTATTTTTTTCAAAAATGAATTCACCTGCCATTTTAATTTTAGACCTTAACTCAATTTTTTTTGTTTTTTTATTTCTTTGTCTAAAAGTAAGTTCAACAATCGCGGTTAAAATACTTTCTCCAATGTAATAGTCCCTCTTTAAAGCTATTTCGTTCGTTTTTTCGTTAGCCTCAATAAAAGGTAAACGCTCAAAATAGCTTTCTAATAAAAAAATACTACGTACTTGAAAACCTGATTCCATTAAGCCGCTTGAATTAAGTTTCTCTCCAAAGTATCTTGCAAATTATCATTTTTAGCTTTTATACTTTCCGAGTAAAATTTTTGTAAATTTTGATAGTTATTTATCAAAGAAGTTAGCTGAACTTCAGTATCAAAATAGTTCTCATCTAATTTTATTCGGTTTTCTACATCAAATAAAACCCCTTCACAAACCCAAGAAGGTTTTTTTACACGATACAAGCTTTTTTCGCTCACAAATGCAATATCTTGATCTGGGTAAATACGATTAAAATCATCAAAAATTTTTAGTTCCGCCTCTATGTATTGAGGATCTTTTTCATAAAAATTGTATGGCAATACCTCTATAAAGTGGGTAGAAGAGAGTTTATCTCGCTCATATTTTACTTGCAAGTAAGGAATTTCCTCAACTAACTTAGAAAAAACATTGTAGAGATATTCTTTTACACTAGTTTTCATAATTCAAAAGTTTTTGTTAAAAGTTCCTTTACATAATTAGCATAATTCTTTGTCAGTTCTATTTCTTCCAAAGAAATGAGATTTTCTAAATAGTCGGCTTCTACTCGTTTGCTTTTTAATTGTTGTATGTAGTTATTAAATTCTCTTTTCTCTTTTCCTTGCAAAAAGTTAGTGAATTTTTTGATTATCCAACTATGAAAACCTGTTTGAGATTTTTTTTGTTCCAATTCAATATCTTTTTGTGAAAACCCTTCTTTGTCATACAATATATGAAGCATCAATTGTATGCAGGCATAGTAGAAACAATGTACACTGGCATTGTAAAACTCTTTTTGAATAAGTAAAGTTCCTGATTTGAGATTCTCCTCGTATTTACTTTTGAAATTGCTCATTTATGCGTGATGAACTTCGTGTTTCTCGTCGTGATGTTCGTGATGATGCTCCTCTACTGCTCCGCCAAAATACATCGCCGAAAGCAAAGTAAATACATAAGCCTGCAAAATAGCTACAAAAAGCTCAAGCATATTCATTACTACGGCAAAAGCAACACTCACAGGAGCTACCGCATAGCTTTTGAACAAAAATATGAGTGAAAGCAAACTCAAAATAATGATATGCCCTGCGGTAATGTTGGCAAACAAACGCACCATTAACGAAAAAGGCTTTGTGAAAATTCCTATTATTTCTACAATGGGCATTATAGGGACAAGAAATTTAAGCCACCAAGGCACACCGGGCGTATTGAGAATATGTTGCCAATAATATTTATTTGAGCTAAACAGCGTAATAATAAGCGTAAGCAAAGCCAAAGTCATTGTTACAGCGATATTTCCCGTAACGTTTGCTCCTCCGGGCATTAGCCCCAGCAAATTGTTGAACCATATAAAAAAGAACACCGTAAGCAAATAAGGCATAAAGCGTTCATATTTTTCCCCAATATTGGGCTTAGCAATATCATCACGAATAAACACTACGATAGGCTCTAAGAAAGATTGCAAACCTTTGGGAGCTTTACCTGCATTCTTTTTATAGCTTTTGGCAACACTAAAAAACACTACCACCAATAAAACCGCACTCAAAAGTAATGAAGCCACATTTTTTGTAATAGAAAAATCGTAGAGTGTTCCGCCGCCCTCCAAAGAAATATGGTCGTGGCTCATAATATAGGTATTACCATTAGGGCGTTTCAAGACAAGTTGATGCTCTTTTTCACCTTTCTCATTGGTTATCTCCCTTTTTTCGGCGTGGTGAAATTCCGAAGACATAAAAATATCCAAGCCTTTGTCGGTGTAAAGAATAACAGGCAGAGGAATTGTAACGTGTGTTTCACCAATTGTAGCAAAATGCCATTCGTGAGAGTCTGCAATATGGTGCAAAATCAAATCTCCTGCATTAAATTCCTTCTCCTCGTGTTGGGCAAAGGTCAAAAAAGGAAATAACAAAAAGAAAACAACGAGAAAATTAGCTAATTTACGCATAAATGTTACACTTTTAATACTTTTTCCAATTCATCAAGCAAGTTGATAATCGTTTTTGAAACTTCAGTCATTTTATCATATTCAGCATTCGCCTCTCCCTCTTTTCCTGCGTTTTTTAGTTCTACCACATTTTTAATGTGTTTGTGAAGTTCTTTATGCACCTGTTCAAGTTCAAAAATTTTGGGTTCGCTTTTGTATTTTTCAAGAGCTTCGCCATAAATCCATTTGCCCAAATCGCAATGTTCGTGAGAAACAACTTGGTCAGCAGTTAGAGTTTCCTCGCCTCTTAGGAAACTCATCAATCTCACACGCCACGCCAAATGCTTACTTTTGGCTAAAACAAAATCTAAATTCATAACAAAAGCATTTTTAGGTGCATAATTTTAGGTGTAAAAGAGTATCAGTGGCGTTATTTCGTTTTGGCTCGCAAGTTATACAATAAACCATAAATCTCAAAACCTACAAAGCAAAAATATTATTGAAAAAAACTTCTAACCTCTTCTAACAGAGTAGCTAAATGATTTTGAACTATCCCCCAAATAATCACATCATCAACATTATCGTAACTATGCACAACATAATTTCTTGTAGCAATAATTTGTTTGGCTGATGAAAAAGGTAGATTAGGAACAATTTTAGAAAGTTTATTCACAGCTTCGCCTATAATTGCAATTTCACGTTCTACGGCTCTTCTTACCAACTTATTAGCTTGATAGTCGTTCCAAGTTAGGTTTTGTGTAAATTCTTGGACAGAAAGAATAGAGTTTTCAATATCCAACAGATATTTTTTTATCAAAATCTCATTCGCTTCCATAAATCATCTTTTTTGAAGCATTGATGCTCTCAATGAGGTAGGGGTTTCGAAGCGATTTCTCTGTGATTAAATCAATTTTTCTATGAAAAAGATTGGATAACTCTTCTTGTAACAGGAAGAAATTGTTTGCATAAGTAGCAAAGTCTAATTTATCATCAAAATCTATCAAAAAATCCAAATCACTCTCTTGTGTAAATAAAGGTGTTGTAACTGAACCAAAAACATACATTCGCTTGACACTATACTTCTGGCAGAGCCTTTCAAGTGTTTTCGTATGAATGTTGATTATTTCCATCTTCGGTGGTATTTTTTAAGCGTAATTTAATCAATAAACCATAAATCTCAAAACCTACAAAGCAAAAATATAAAACAAAAAAGGTAACAATAAACCAAAGCGGATAAATAACCCCTTGATAAACAACATAAAACACAACAGCAATGCTCAAAAACATTCGCAGTAGTATAGAGGCAAAGAAAAAACCTTGAAAAGTTTTAGCATCTTTCTGCAAACCCTGCGAAACAATATAAGTGGTGAGTACAGATTGCAGAGCAAAAAATAAAAGCAAGTACCATTTGTATTCGTGTAAAATTTTATGGCGTAGCAAAAATTCGTCAATAGCTAAAAAAGATGCTAAAATTAGTGTAAAGATGAGCAAATGATAAACCCCAAACTTCTTATTTTTCACTTTTTTTTGATTTTGACTTCAAGTGGCGGAGTTTTTTGTCATCAACGTATTTATCTAAAAACTCGTTGATTTTCTCTATATCTAATGTGGAAACTATCTCGCCAAAGGCATTGATGCGAATATCAAAGCCTTCCAAGTCTTTATGAACACGGGGCTTAGATGTTTCCTTTTCGGTATCTGTTTTTTTCTTGCGAGGCATTAAAGTTCAAAGGTTTTAGGTTTGAAAAGTTTAATAGTTTGAATATTTGTAAAAATTTTACTCTGCTATGTCACCAATGATATTTTCATCGGGGCTTATATCTTTGGGCTGGGGCAAATCTTTAAGACTATTGATGCCAAAATAATCCATAAATTTTTCGCTTGTACCATAAAGCAGAGGTCTGCCAACTGCATCAGATTTCCCCTTTATTACCAAAAGTTCTTTTTCCAAAAGTTTTTGAATTGCATAATCGCTATTCACCCCCCTAATTTGCTCAATTTCTGTTTTGGTAATAGGCTGTTTGTATGCTACAATGGCAAGCGTTTCTAAAGCGGCATTTGAAAGACGCTTTTTAGATTTTTGTTTGAGTAAAATACTAATACTCGACTGATACGCAGGCTTTGTAAGAAACTGATAACCACCGCCCATTTGATAAATCTGAAAGGCATAAATATCCTGCTCGTACTTTTGTTGGAGTTTTTCTATGGCTTCAAGAATGTTCTCTTCGGGAATATCTGCTTCAAACATTTCTACAAGGCAGTTTTGTATCTCTTTGGCAGAAATTGGCTCAGCAGATACAAAAATAAGTGCCTCAATATGGTTTTGCAGAAAATCCATTACATTAGGTCAGACTTTATGTAATCAAATAGGTGCAAATATTATTTTTTTGCCATTTTGGCTTCAATAGAATGTTGTGTATGCGGCACTATCAGAAGTCTTTCGCGAGGAATGAGCTTGCCTGTATCAATGCAGATACCATAAGTGCCATTCTTGATACGGATAAGTGCCATTTCCAACTGCTGAATAAATTTCTGCTGACGAGCCGCCAGTTGTGTAAGATTTTCTTTTTCCAAAGTATCCGAACCATCTTCCATAAGTTTAGAATTGCCCGCAGTGGCATCGGTGCCAGGGTCGTTTTTACGTGTGAGCGATTCTTTAAGCTCGGCAAGTTCTTGCTTGGCTTGTTCCAATTTTTTGAGTATCAGTTCCTCAAACTCTTTGAGTTCCTCCTCTGTATAGCGGGTTTTCTCTACTACTTCGGTAGTTTTGCCGTTGTTGTTTTTAGTTGTTTTGGTCTTGCTCATAAGGAAAGGGGGCTTAAAAATTTTGGTGCAAAATTAGAAAATTTCTTACAATAGAGCAATAAAACCGAATTGTTTTTTCGTTTGTTTTGTCGTTATATTTGTAAAAATTTTCCTGATGAAAACTTCTGATTTCCTACAACTCTATCAGAACGAGCCTCTTTTTCAGACCTTTCTTCACTACCTAAAAAATCACAAGCGTCTGCAAATCAGAGGTTTGCAGGGGAGCATTGATTCTATTTGGGCGGCAATGTGTGCACTAAACGAGCCTGAACGCAATCATATATTTATTTTGCAAGATAGAGAGGAAGCCTCTTATTTTCTCAACGACCTACAAAACCTTTTGAATGCTCAACAAGATGTGCTTTTTTTTCCCACTTCTTACAAAAAACCTTATCATTATGAGGAAATAGAAAATGCCAATGTATTAGAACGCTCCGAGGTGCTGAATGCCTTTTCACAACAAAGTAAAGAAAATTCTCCCTTACGCCCCAAAAATAGTATCTCCGAGAAAGGAATTTTGGTAGTTACGTACCCTGAAGCTCTTTCCGAAAAAGTGGTCAATCGTAAAACACTTTTAGAACACACCTTTTCTGCCAAAGTAGGCGATACGATAGACTTGGACTTTTTAAGCGAAATTCTGATTGAATACGACTTTGAAAAAACTGATTTTGTGTATGAAGCAGGGCAATTTGCTATTCGTGGAGGCATTGTAGATGTGTTCTCCTTTGCAAGCGAACTGCCTTATCGTATAGAGCTTTTCGGCGAAACCATTGAAAGCATACGCTTTTTTAATCCCGAAACGCAGCTTTCCGAGCAAAATTGTGAGCAATTGGTAATTGTACCCAATACCCAAACCAAATTATTACACACCACCCGTGAAAGTTTTTTGGAGTTTATATCTGCCGAAAACACCACTATTTGGCTCAAAAATGTAGTGCTTTGTTTGGAAATAATTGAAAAATGCTTTCAAAAAGTGCAAGCCAATTTTGAATTTATCCTGAATAGTACGCACCAAACCCAAGTGATTGCCAGCCCCGAAGTGCTTTTTGAAACCAGAAGCAGTTTTTTGGAAAAACTGCAAAATTTTGCCTGTGTAGAGTTTGGTAGGAGTTTTTATTTTCCCAGTGCCCAGTCGCTTGAATACAAAACCCAAATCCAACCTTCTTTCAACAAAGATTTTCAGCTACTTGCCGATACCCTTGAAAAATACCAATTCAAAGGCTTTACAAATATTATTGCTTCGGATAGCATCAAACAAACAGAGCGTTTGAGAAGCATCTTTGAGGAAATCAAACCTAATCTAAAATTTCAGAATTTACCCATCGCTCTGCGAGAAGGTTTTGTAGATGAAAACAATCGTATAGTCTGCTTCACTGACCACCAGATATTTGAACGCTACTACCGCTATAAGCTCAAAACACACTTTACAAAATCTAAATCACTGACTTTAAGAGAGCTACAAACACTCAAACCCGGCGACTATGTAGTGCATATCAATTATGGTGTAGGGCGTTTTGCGGGGCTTGTGAAGCAAGAAGTAAATGGCAATATTCAGGAGGCTGTTCGAATAGTGTATCGTGATAATGATGTACTTTACGTGAATGTTCATTCTTTGCATAAAATTTCACGTTATACGGCTTCGGAGGGCAAAGAACCTACTTTAAGCAAACTCGGCAGTCCTGAATGGGAAAATAAGAAAGCCAAAGTTAAAAAGAAAGTCAAAGATATTGCCAAGGAACTTATCAGTTTGTATGCGAAGCGAAAAGTTTCGCAGGGTTTTGCCTTCGGCAAAGATGACTTTTTGCAGGCAGAGCTTGAAAGCTCTTTTATTTATGAAGATACCCCCGACCAAGCCCGAGCTACTGCCGAAGTGAAAAATGATATGGAAGCCCCCAACCCAATGGATAGGCTTGTTTGTGGAGATGTTGGCTTTGGTAAAACAGAAATTGCTATTCGTGCCGCCTTCAAAGCTGTATGCAATGGCAAGCAGGTTGCTGTTTTAGTGCCTACTACGATTTTGGCAATGCAACATTTTCGCACTTTTTCGGAGCGTTTGCTTCGCTTTCCTTGTCGTGTGGAGTATATCAATCGTTTTCGTAGCCAAAAAGAAATCAAAGAAATTTTGCAAGAAGTTGCCAGCGGCAAAGTAGATATTCTCATTGGTACGCACCGTATTCTCAATGATGACGTAAAATTCAAAGATTTGGGGCTATTTATCATTGATGAAGAGCAGAAATTTGGGGTAAAAGATAAAGAAAAACTGCGTGAAAAGCGATTCAACATTGATACACTCACACTTACGGCTACGCCTATTCCCCGAACTTTGCATTTTTCGCTAATGGGAGCAAGAGATTTGTCGGTTATCAATACCCCCCCGCCCAATCGCCAGCCTGTAAGTACCCAAGTTGTAGTTTTCAAAGAAGATATTATTCGCGATGCCATTCATACTGAGTTGCGTAGAGGTGGGCAAGTTTTTTTTGTGCATAATCGGGTGCAAGATATTGAAAGTATTGGCAATTTGCTTCTTAAACTCGTTCCTGATGCCCGAATAGGCATTGCTCACGGACAAATGGAAGGCAGTCTTTTAGAAAAAACTATGCTTCGTTTCATTGAAGGCGACTATGATATTTTGCTTTCTACCAATATCATTGAGTCGGGATTGGATATTCCCAATGCCAACACCATTATCATCAACAATGCTCATAGCTTCGGGCTTTCTGATTTGCACCAAATGCGAGGACGCGTAGGACGTTCCAATAAAAAAGCCTTTTGTTATCTGGTAATTCCCTCAATGCTTTCGCTTAGCAAAGATGCTCAAAAACGCCTCAAAACGCTTGAAGAGTTCTCCGAACTTGGTGATGGTTTCAAAGTAGCTATGCGAGATTTGGATATCAGAGGAGCAGGCAACCTTTTAGGAGCAGAGCAAAGTGGCTTTATCAATGATTTAGGCTTTGAGGCTTACCATAAAATTCTGGACGAAGCTATCCAAGAACTCAAAGAAAGCGAGTTCAAAGAGCTTTTTTTCAAAGAAGTTTCTACCAAAGAACTGCTTACGGATTGTGTAATTGAAACAGACCTTTCTTTACGTATCCCTGACGATTACGTCCAAAGCATTACCGAAAGGCTTTCGCTCTACAACGAACTGGATAACGTAAAAGATGAACCCGAACTGGAAAAGTTTTCACAAAAACTGCAAGACCGCTTTGGTAAAATTCCGCAAGAAGTACAAGACCTGATGCAAACGGTTCGTTTGCGTTGGTTTGCCGAAAAAATTGGCTTTGAAAAACTTTCGCTCAAATCAGCTACCCTCAAAGGGCAATTTCCTTCGGGAGAAAGGCAGGAATATTATCAGTCGGATAGGTTTGGCAAAGTGATTGAATATTTACAAAAAAATCCTAAATCTTTCCGTCTGAAAGAAATCAATCACAAACAACTGCTCATTGCCGAAAACATAAACACCATACAGCAAGCCATAGAACTACTCAAAAATCTTTGCTGAAAAGGCTTTTTTGTGTAAGTTTGCGAACCTTTTTTTCAAATTCAATGAATAAAAATCTCATCAATTCCATTGTAGCCTTTGTGGGTTATTTTTTGTTTCACGTTTTTGTAGCACGCAAAATGTATTTGGGTGGCGTGGCTTTCAATTATGTGTATGTGGGCTATTTGCTTACGCTCAATCCGTCTATTACCAAAAGTCAGTCTTTGCTGGTAGCCTTTTCAATGGGCTTGCTCATAGATTGGTTTGAATACTCTCCGGGCATACACGCTTCGGCTTGTGTATTTTTGGCTTTCATAAGACCTTACCTGATAGGTCTGCTTGCGGCACGCACACGCATAGACGTAGAAGAAATCCGAGAAATTTCTATCCGAGAAATAGATTTTGTAAATTTCGTATTGTATGCAAATCTGCTAATTTTGTTTCACCATTTTATTGTGTTTTCGTTGGAGGCTTGGACAAGCAAACTCTTGTGGCTAACCTTGCAAAAAACCTTTTTTAGCACTATTTTTACACTAATTTCTGTGATTTTGGTGCAATATTTATTCTTTTCAAGCAAACGATAATGGAAGGAGAAAGAGGTTCAGAAAAAAGATTTATTTTTTATGCTATTTTTGGCTTCGTAGGGCTTACGTTGCTTATCAGGCTGTTTCTAATGCAAGTGATAGAAGATAAATACCAAGAATCTGCCGAAGCCAATGCTATTCAGAAACAAACGGTTTATCCTGATAGAGGGCTTATTTTTGACCGCAACGGCAAACTCATTGTCTATAACGAACCTGTCTATGATTTAATGGTTATACCTCGTGAGGCTCGCCTGCCTGATACAATGGCATTTTGCAAACTTTTTGGCATCAGTAAGCAAGAATTTATTGAAAAAATCAGAGCTATTCGGGCAGTAGCCTCCGAGGGAGTGTTTTTTTCTCAACTTTCCAAAGTAGATTTTGCCAAAGTGCAAGAAAAACTTAGCGATTTCCCCGGGTTTTATGTTTCTCGGCGTACAGTCAGGGTTTATACAAGCAATGCAATGGCAAATGCTTTGGGATATATTGCCGAAATCAGCCCCGAAGAACTAAAAAAAGATAGTACGCAATATTACCGACCGGGCGATTATATCGGTAAAAGTGGTATAGAAGCAAGCTATGAATATTATCTGAGAGGCGAGAAAGGGATAAAATACCAACTCAAAAACCGCTTTAACCAAGTAGTAGGAAGCTACCAAGATGGCAAATTGGATAAGCCCGCCATTGCAGGTGAAAATTTAATCAGTAGCGTAGATATTGAATTGCAAAAATATGGCGAAATGCTGATGCAAAACAAAACAGGGGCTATCGTAGCCATTGAGCCTCAGACTGGCGAGATACTAACGCTTATTACTTCGCCCTCTTACAATCCCAACTTGCTGGTAGGAGCAGAATTTAAGAAAAATTATGCTTCTATTAGCCGCAATCCCGATTTACTTTTGTTCAACAGAGCTACACAATCAGCATACCCGCCCGGTTCTACATTCAAGACCGTACAGGCTCTTATTGGCTTGCAAAATGGTGTTTTGAATGATACACTTCGTTTGCCTTGCAACTGGTCTTTGGTAAAGTGCCACCCTCACCCCTATTGGACAACCCCACAAACCTCCATTCAGTATTCTTGCAATCCCTTTTATTATCAGGCTTTTCGCCGAATTGTTCATCAGCGAGGCGAAAGTTTTGAAGCCTTACAAGAAGGTTACAAGCAATGGCGAGAACAAGTCTTAAAATTTGGTTTTGGTAGAAAATTGGGCGTTGATATTGCCGACGAAGGCTCGGGTAGTATCCCACAAGTAGAACGCTTCAACAAAGTCTATAAAAACAACTGGAACTTTTCAAATATTTACTCTTTGAGTATCGGGCAAGGCGAAATGGGAGTTACCTTGCTACAGATGGCAAATTTGGCTTGTATTATTGCCAATAGAGGCTATTATTACACGCCTCATCTTGTCAAGAGTATTGGAAAATCGGGCAAGCCCTTGCCTCAATATCAAGAAAAACATAGTGTAGGCATTGATGAAAAATATTTTGAGCCTATTATCAAGGGAATGAATGGGGCATTTAAGGCAGGTACCGTTGGACCAATGGCACAAGTTGTGAATTTGTATGCTGGCGATATTTGTGCCAAAACGGGTACCGTGCAGAACCCTCACGGCGAAGACCATTCTACTTTTATTGCTTTTGCCCCTTGCGATAAGCCTAAAATTGCTATTGCTGTTTATGTAGAAAATGCAGGTTTTGGTGGAATTTGGGCGGCAACAATTGCCTCTCTGATGATGCAAAAATACCTCAAAGACACTACTCGCGTCAAAATTCAACCTTGGCAAGTAGGAAAAATTGAAGCTACTGAAAAAATGGTTTTGGATAAGGTTTTCAACCGTAGAGAACTTTTGCGTTTGGATAGTATTCGTAAAGCCGAAAAACGCAAACAAGATAGCATTAAGGCTATTTTACGCAAAAAAGAACAAGAGGAAGATATTTATGATGATAATCAGCTCAACCCGCAATAGCCGAAGCCCTCTGAATAGTTTGGATACCCTATCGGTGTTGGTGTATGCAATCCTTGTAATTTGGGGCATAATGAGTATTTATTCAGCTTCCTACAATGTAGAAAACCCCAAGCCTTTTTGGGATTTTAGCACCTTTGCAGGCAAGCAGTTTGTTTTTGCAATGGCGGCAGTCGGACTGATTATTTTGGTTTTCTTGCTGGACTACCGTTTGTTTGAAGATTTTGCCTATATTTTTTATGCCCTTTCTGTTCTTTTGCTTATTGCGGTAGTTCTTTTCGGAAAGGTTGTCAAAGGGCAACAAAATTGGATTCAGATAGGTCCTATCAGTATGCAACCCACCGAATTTGCTAAATTAGGCGTTTCATTAGCCTTAGCAAGGTTTTTGGGGGCACCGGGCTCAAAACTGACCGATAGAAAAATTTGGTTAGGCATTGGTATTATATTCATTGTTCCTGCTTTGCTTATTCTCAAACAAGGCGATTATGGCTCGCTAATGGTATTTGTACTATTAGAGCTTGCTTTGTATCGTGAGGGTATGCCTTTCTGGGTGATTGGCTTACAGGTTTTAGTAGCTGTGCTTTTTGTGTTATCCCTGCTCATCAAGCCTGTGTATTTGGCTTTCGGATTATTTTTTGTATTTTCTTTCGTAGTGGGTATATTGCTCCTTACGAGGCGTAAAATGGAACGTTGGGATTGGATAGTGATGATAGTGGGTTTGGTTTTGGCAATGGCTTTTGTAATTTCTGTTCCTAAAATTTTCACCAAACTCAAAAAGTATCATCAAGAGCGTATAATGGTACTACTTGATGAAGAAGCAGTAGATAAAAAAGGGGGGGCTTATTACAATTTGCAACAATCTAAGATTGCAATTGGCTCGGGAGGGTTTTCGGGAAAAGGTTATTTGGAAGGTACGCAAACCAAATATGATTTTGTTCCCGAACAGCATAGCGACTTTATTTTTTGCACCGTTGGCGAAGAATTTGGTTGGGTAGGCAGTTTTCTGGTGATACTGCTTTTTATGATACTGCTTTTCCGTATTGTTATCATTGCCGAAAGGCAAAAAAGTCGTTTTGCTCGGATTTACGGCTATTGTGTAGCCTCTATTTTTTTTGCACACTTTACCTTTAATCTTTCTATGACCGTTGGTCTTTTTCCTACCATCGGCGTACCTCTGCCTTTTATGAGCTACGGAGGTTCTTCTTTGTGGAGCTTTACCCTAATGCTTTTTATTTTGCTCAAATTGGATATGCACCGCAATAGACTTTTTGGAAGGGATTAAGCTACACCAATTTCTGTTGCAAAATATTTAGCAAATACTGCCCATAACCACTTTTGGTAAGTGGTTCAGCAACTTTACGCAACTGATTTTCATCAATAAAACCCATTCGGTAAGCAATTTCTTCAATACAACCGATTTTCAAACCCTGACGTTCTTCTATTACCTGTACAAATTGCCCTGCTTGCATCAAAGACGTAAATGTACCTGTATCCAGCCAAGCTGTACCACGATTGAGAATTTCTACTTTGAGCTTCCCTCTACGCAAATACTCCTTATTGACATCAGTAATTTCGTACTCTCCTCTTGCAGAAGGTTGAAGGTTTTTGGCAATCTCAATCACAGAATTATCGTAAAAATATAGCCCGGGTACAGCAAAATTAGACTTAGGTTGTTTAGGTTTTTCTTCAATAGAAATAACCTTTTTATTTTCATCAAACTCCACTACGCCATATCTTTCGGGGTCTTGTACGTGATAGGCAAATACGATACCTCCTTCGGGATTGTTGCAATTTTGCAGGGTTTTGGAAAGTCCGGCTCCATAGAAAATATTATCGCCTAAAATAAGAGCCACTTTTTCGTTTCCGATAAATTTTTCACCTATTACAAAAGCCTGAGCCAAGCCATTGGGTACTTCCTGAACGGCATAAGAAAAACTGCAACCTATTTGTGAGCCATCGCCCAGAAGTCGCTGAAAAAGAGGCAAGTCGTGAGGTGTAGAAATAATCAGTATCTCACGAATATTTGCCATCATCAGCACCGAAAGCGGGTAATAAACCATTGGCTTATCATACACGGGCATAAGTTGCTTACTGATTGCCAGCGTAAGTGGGTGCAAACGCGTCCCCGAACCCCCTGCTAAAATAATACCTTTCATAGATATAGATTAGGAAAAAAATTTTGAAAACTTATTCTGATTAAGCTACTTTTGAACCTACCCAATCAATGCTCCTGCAATGGTAGCACTCATAAACGTTGCCAAACTGCCCCCCAACAAAGCCCGCAATCCCAATCGGGAAAGGTCTGACTGACGATTGGGTGCCATTCCTCCAATACCCCCAATTTGTATGGCAATAGATGAAAAATTTGCAAAGCCACACAGAGCAAAAGTAGCAATTACGATAGATTTTGCATCTAAAAGCCCCTCCAATTGCTTGAACTTGACGAGCTGATTGTAAGCAATGTACTCGTTGATAGCTGTTTTTTGCCCAATAAGGCTACCTACTACCAAAGACTTATCCCAATCTGTCCCCATTAGCCAAGCCACGGGTTGCCCTATCAATCCAAAAAGATACTGCAAGGATAGTTTTTCAAAAACGCCATTGGTACTCGCTTTTATCCAAAGATTTAGTTCAGTAATCTCTCCAATCCAGCCTAAAAGTCCATTGAGCAGAGCCACAATCGCAATAAAAGCAATGAGCATACCACCCACATTCAAAGCAAGTTTCAAGCCATCAGCCGCCCCCGTGGCTATGGCATCAATGATATTGACACCTAAACTTTCTTTGGAAACTTGCAAGCGAGTGTCAATTTCTTCGGTTTCGGGATAAAGAATTTTGGACATCACAAGGGCGGCGGGGGCATTCATTATAGAAGCCGTAAGAAAATAAGAGGCGATTTGAGCCTCCGTTTCAGGATTTCCACCTCCCAACATACTAATATACGAAGCCATAACGCTACCTGCTAGTGTAGCCATTCCGCCTGTCATTAAGCAGTTGAGTTCGGATTTGGTCATATTAGCAACGAAGGGCTTGACAAGCAGAGGAGCCTCTGTTTGCCCTAAAAAAATATTCCCCGCCGCCGAAAGGCTTTCTGCTCCTGATAAACGCATTGTTTTGGACATAAGCCAAGCAATGGCATACACTATTTTTTGTAAAATTCCCAAGTAATATAGCCCTGCCGTAACTGCCGAAAAAAATACAATAATAGGAAGCACCTGAAAAGCAAAAACAAAGCCTATCGGCTCGGTAAGAAACCCTAATTTACCAAATAAAAATTGCGTACCCTCGCGAGTGTAGCTAATAAAAATAGTAAAACCAACGCCGATTTTTTTGAAAATATCAGCAAACCAAGATACTTTTAGTACCAGTACCCCAATGATAAGCTGTAAAATAATGCCTTTCAGCACCAATTTTTTATCTATTGCTTTGCGATTTTTGGAAAGAAGCCAGGCTACTCCCACAAAAACCGCTATTCCTAAAATAGCTCGCAAATACTCCATTGTGCAGATTTTTGTTTGCTCAAAGGTAAGCAAGAAAATGCAAATGCAAAAATTTTGAAAAAATTTTAAGCTCAATGAACTTTTTTCTTTGTAAAATAGTTATGCTTTTGGAAATCCTATTTGGGGATGACCGGTCTTGACAGGCTGAGTTGCTGGGTTGTGTAAGCACGTCGAGAAATGGAAGTGTTCTCGTCAAAACTTCTTCCGAACAATAACTGGCGAATCTAACTTCGCTCTTGCTGCTTAATCTGGATAGATAAGTAGCTTGCACCTCTGCCGCAATCTGCTCTGCTTTGTGGCGTATAGGGGTGTCGAAACCGCAGAGCTGGTGTGTGTAAGCTACGATACACACACGAGAACCCAGGTAGCTAAGAAGTAGGCATAGGTGGGTGTTGTACCTACCTGCTTCCGAAAAACAAACAACACTAAGCGTGTAGAAGACAGCCGAGAACCTTCTCTGGACGAGGGTTCGAATCCCTCCATCTCCACCCAAAAGCCTTAATACTGCAAGTATTAGGGCTTTTTTATTTTTTTACTACCTAAATTACACTTTGGAGAATTTTTTCTATCTTGAAGGCACAAAATCAAAAAAATGAGAATACTTCGTGCCGCTATTTATACACTCACTTTTTTTCCCTTTTTGCTTTTTGCCCAAAATCGTATGGGTTGCAAAATAGATACCGCCTTGTACTACCGAGCCGTACTACCTGCTTACAATATTTTGCGAGGAGATGAAAACTTGCCTAAAAGTATCAGTCTGAAAAATTTTTGTCCCACGCCCCGCAACCAAGGCGAATATGGTACTTGTGTCGCTTGGACAAGTGCCTACTATGCCCGAAGCATTATGCTGGCTCAAAGCTATGCTTGGAGCAGAAAAGAAATAGAAAGCAAAGCGGGTTCGCCATTTTTTGTATATGAACATATCAAATCTTACAGCGACAAAAACTGCCAAGAAGGTACAGGGCTTATTATCGCTTTGGAAGGGCTCAAACAATATGGAACACTACCTTTTGAAGAATTTTCTCAGAAATGTGGTCAGAAAATACTTGCAGAGCATTACCCCAAAGCCGAATTTTACAAAATAGGCGAATACAGAAGACTTTTTTTGGCAAACAGCAAGGATAAAATTTTACCTATCAAAAAAGCCCTTTCACAAAAAAAACCTGTGGTTATTGGTTTGTATTGCTATTTCAAAAGTTTTATTCAGACCAAAGATAGCCTTTGGAAACCTACCGAATCTGAACTTAACGCTTTGGATTTGAATGAAAACGGACACGCCCTGTGTCTTGTTGGCTATAATGATGAAATTCAAGCCTTTGAGGCTGTGAATAGCTGGGGAGAAAAGTGGGCAAACAAAGGCTTTATTTGGATACCCTATAAAGTTCTTGAAAAAGTATGCTTTGAGGCTTACGAAATGTACGAAAACAACGACCTGAAAACACAAATTGCAGGCGAAATCAAGTTACAACTTGCCATAGGGCAAGAAATTCCTGTTCGCCTGAAAGAGGGTTTCTATGAAAGCAGTAAAATGTTTCAGGCGGGTACTCTGCTCAAACTTTCAGTGGCAAACCAAGAGCCAGTTTTTTTATACGCTTTCAGCGTAGATAATCGGGGCAATCTGACGCGTATTTTCCCGACCGATTTTGTGAGTTCGCCACTGCTTTTTCCTTTTGGACAATTGAGCCTTCCTGATGAGAAACACTATTTGCAACTCTCCTCACAATCAGCTACGGATTATATTTGTGTGCTTTATAGCAAAGAAAAACTCCATTGGCAGTCTTTTACCGAGCAGTTTGCAGTATTGGAGGGTAATTTGCTGGAACGCCTGCAAAAAATTTTAGCGGGCAAACTCATTCCTTTACAAGAAATTCATTTCCAAGAAATTGAAAAAATAAAATTTGGAGCAAAAACACTCAAAGGCACTATCTTGCCAATTATTATTGCTATTCCGAAGAAAATTTAGAGCCTTTTACCTTCCATTTTTGTTTGAGAAAAGCGATTTTTTGTTCTATTTCTTCAAAGCTCTCTCCCAAAATAGTGAAATGTCCCATTTTTCTGCCTGCTTTTGTGAAAGTTTTGTTGTAGAGGTGTAAGTACACTTTTGGCACTGCCAAAATGTCTGATAGTCCTTCATAAATAGCCTCTCCTTCGTAGCCCTTTTCTCCTAAAATGTTGAGCATACCTGCTTTGGTATGTAGCAGTGGGTTTCCCAAAGGTAACCCTGTAATGGCTCTGAGATGTTGGTCGTATTGAGAGCAAAAAGCCGCTTCAATGGTATGATGACCGCTATTATGGGGGCGTGGAGCAAGTTCGTTGATAAGCAAATTATCATTTTCGTCCAAGAACATTTCTACTGCCAAAATGCCCGTCATCTGTAATTTTTCAATTACCTTTTGGGCTAAATCTTGGGCTTCTTGAGCTTTTTGTTGGCTGATACGAGCAGGTGCGAGCAGGTAATCTACCAAGTTGAGCTTTTTATCAAAAACCATTTCAACAGGCTCATATACAGCAATACCGCTATGATTGCGAGCTACAATTACAGAAATTTCCTTTTGTACAGAAACTTTCTTTTCCAGCAAACTCTTTTGCGTAAAAGCCTTATGCAGGTCTGCTTTGCTTTCAAGGGCTTGTACGCCTCTGCCATCGTAGCCTCCTTTGGCGAGTTTCTGAAAAGCAGGTAAAAAATCTGCGTACTTATGTAAATCTTGATGATTTTCTACAACAATAAAATCGGCTGTGGGTAAATGATTTTCTTTGAAAAATTGCTTTTGCAAGCATTTATCAGCTATTAGTTCCAGAACACGAGGTTCGGGAAAAACCTTTTTGCCCTCATTTTCCAGTGCTTTCAGAGCCTCAATACTTACGTTTTCAATTTCTACACTCAAAATATCCATTTTTTTTCCGAAGTTATACACTTCTTGGAAGTTGCGTATATCGCCTTGCTGAAAGAAAGGTGTAACCTTGGCACAAGGAGCAGTAGCATCATTTTCTAAAATATGTACCTGAAAGGGGTAGGAAAAGGCATTTTGTAAAAACATTTGCCCCAGCTGTCCGCCACCCAATATTCCAATACGTACATTCATAGGGATTTTTTTGAGGGCAAAAGTATAAAAATTATGTACGAAAGAACTATTTTTGAAAAAAATCTGAAAAAAATTTGGTGGTTTTTGCAAAAAAAATTACATTACGGAAAAAATCTAACGTTATGGACATTGCCAAAACTCTCCAAAAAATCGCAGATGAACTCGGTGGTAGCTTTACCGAGTATTCGGATAACAACCTTATCGTAACCGTTCCTACCAGCGATGGCAGGTTTCAGGGCATTACGACTTACATTCTTGAACACGATGGCAAAAAGGTACTTGAAATTGCTTCAAGAGTTTGCGAAGAAAACCACGAAGGCATTGACTACAAAAAACTCTTGAAAATGAACCAAGACCTTACTTACTCTAAAATTGTGATTTTTGACGGCTACATTCAGCTTGCCGCAGAGGTTTTGGTAGAACACACCAACGATGTAATTCTCAAAGACATCGTAGAAGAAGTGGGGCATACCGCCGATAAAATTGAATTTGAACTTACAGGTAAAGATATACATTAAAAAAATGCTTTTTCCACCTGTAAAAGCCTTTCACAAGACTCGTGAAGGGCTTTTTGTTTAATTTTTTATGTAAAAAATTAAACAAAAAACATTTTACCAAGTTTATTAGCTACAAAAAGCAAATTTTTAGCACGCTTTTTGAAAGATTTTGGTCAGAAATTTGTTATTCTTTTGCTGAATTTTTAGAAACAATGAAAATCAAAGTTTGTCGGAAAGAGCATTTCAACGCCGCACATCGCTTGCACAACCCCGCTTGGGACGAGGCTACCAACCAAAAAATTTTTGGAAAATGCAATAATCAGTATTTTCACGGACACAATTACGAACTTATCGTGGAGGTGATTGGCGAAATCAATCCTGAAACAGGCTACGTAATGGATATGAAAGAACTTTCCGATATTATCCGAAATCACGTAACCGAACGCTTTGACCATAAAAACTTAAACCTTGAAATAGATGAATTTCGTAACCTTAACCCAACCGCAGAAAATATTGCTGTGGTTATTTGGAATATTTTAAGAAAACAAATCAGTCCCCAACACGAACTCAAAATTAAGCTGTATGAAACCGAACGAAACTTCGTTGAATACCCTGCCTAATACTTGGCAAATGATTGAAGAAATAGGTGAGAACCATTTTTCAAGCAATTTGGATACCCCCCTGCGTGATGATGCTTTTGAAATAGACGATGAACTGAAAATTGAACTCATTGAAAAGCATTTCCGAGAAATTATGCATATCTTGGGTTTAGACCTCACAGACGATAGCCTCAAAGGTACGCCCCATAGAGTTGCCAAAATGTATGTGAAAGAAATTTTCAGCGGTCTTAATCCTGCCAATAAGCCCAAAATTTCACTTTTTGAAAACAAATACGAGTACAACCAAATGCTCGTGGAAAAGGATATTATTGTATATTCGTATTGTGAGCATCATTTTGTACCTATTGTAGGAAAGGCTCACGTGGCGTATATTTCCAAAGGGCAGGTGATAGGTCTTTCAAAACTCAATCGGATTGTGCAGTATTATGCTCGCCGCCCCCAAGTGCAAGAGCGTATGACTATGCAGATTGGCAGAGAGTTGCAGGAGGTTTTACAAACCGAAGACGTAGCTGTAGTGGTTGATGCCAAACATTTATGCGTATCTTCGCGTGGGGTGCAAGATGTTTGCAGTGCTACAATTACGGCATTCTACGAAGGGAAGTTCAAAGAAGAAGCGACTAAAAACGAATTTCTGAAATACCTTTCACTTTCTACCGAATACGGTATCTAATCTGAACCCCTGAAAAATCAGGGGTTTTTCTTTTGCTAAATTTTTTTGTACCTTTGCACGGCTATTGCGTTTCAGTTTGCAAGCACTAACCTGTACGCAATAGCTTTGTTTCACCCAAAAACTTGCAAAAAATGGTATTTGTTTGCAGAAAAGAGCATTTCAACGCCGCTCATAGGCTTTTTAATCCTGCGTGGAGCAAGGAAAAAAATCAAGAAGTTTTTGGCATTTGTGCCAATGAATACTATCACGGACACAACTTTGAGCTAATCGTGATTGTAAAAGGTATTCCCGACCAAGATACAGGTTGTGTGATTGACCTAAAAAAACTTTCTAAACTTATTCGTAGCGAGGTTATTGAAAAATTAGACCACAAAAACATCAACTTGGAGGTAGATTTTATGCAAGGCAAAATTCCCAGTTGCGAAAACTTAGTGATGGCTATTTGGGAAATTCTTGCACCTAAAATTTCAGACATTGCCTACGACAAAAATGCTCGCCTGCATTGTGTTCGTTTGTTTGAAACCAAAAACAACTTTGTAGAGTATTACGGCGAATGGTAGCCATTGGCAGTGTGGTAGTTTATCAGACCTTCCAAAGGACTTTTGAGAATTTTACCCAGTTTCCACCCTCGCTTTTGCAGACATTCTTGCAATAAATGCTCAAATACAACCGCAATAGAGCCTACAAAGTGAATAGGCAATCGCTCTACTAAGGGTAATTTGCCAACATATTTGCCAAGAAAATCCTCAAAACCTTTGTAGAGCAAGTTTTCTATAAAAGGGTGTTTGGCATTTTGCAGAGCAAATGGAGCAAAAGAGGCAAAATAGCGATTAGGAAAGGGCTTTTGGTAGGCATTTTCTAAAACATCTGCAATATCTATCAGATAGGTTTCTTTCAAGGCTTGATACAAATCTGTGGGCATTTCTTGGTGCAAAAAGGCTTTGAGCAGTTTTTTGCCAATGTAGCCACCACTGCCTTCGTCACCGAGCCAAAAACCCAAATTGATAGGCTGAGCAGTTATCTTGGAGCCATCAAATACGCAAGCATTAGAGCCTGTACCCAAAATACAAGCTATTCCTTGGCTGTTTGCACACAAAGCTCTTGCCGCCGCCAGTAAGTCGTGCTCTACCGAGATTTGAGCATTCGGAAAAACTTTGTGTAAAGCTGAAGCTACTACTTGCTTTTTTTCATCAGTAGAGCAACCTGCTCCATAAAAAAATATTTGTGCAACTTCCCGCTCGCCTACGTGTGGGGCAACATTTGCCCAAATTTCTTCTGTGATTTGCTCGGCAGTCCAGAAATAAGGATTGATACCTATGCTTTGAAATTGCTCTTGCAGTTGCTTGCTGTTTAGCACTGCCCAATCGGTTTTAGAAGAGCCGCTATCGGCAATAAGATAAATCATTGTGCGTTATGATAAAAATCAGTAGGTTTTTTACGTGAAAAATTTGCATTTTTCCGTGAAAATAGTATATTTGTAGTTCCGAAACAACGTTCATCATTAAAATTTTGTACAAGTATGCTTCCCAAAATGCGTCAGGAATACGAAAAATACACCGAAGAAGATTTTGAGGTGTGGAAAATCCTTTTTGAAAGGCAAATGAAAAACTTGCCGGGCAAAGCTACCCAAGAATATTTAGACGGCATAGAGCGTGTAGGCTTTGTAGCAGACCGTATCCCCAACTTTGATGAAGTAAATGAACGGCTCAAAAAGTACACAGGCTGGCGAATTTATGTAGTACCTGGGCTTCTGCCCAATAAAGAATTTTTCGAACTGATGAAGGACGGCAATTTTTGTGCTACCACTTGGTTACGCAAAAAAAGCCAATTAGATTACCTTCAAGAGCCTGATATGTTTCACGACGTATTTGGGCACGTGCCACTGCTTACCAACCAAGACTTATGCAATTTTTTGGTAGATTTGAGCAAAATCGCCTTGCAATACATTGAAAGTGAAATTGCCATTGAACTCATTGCTCGCTTGTATTGGTACACCGTAGAGTTTGGTCTTATCAATGAGCCGCAAGGTTTGCGAATTTACGGAGCAGGGATTCTTTCATCAAGCGGCGAATCGGATTATTCCTTATTTAGCGATATACCGCAACGTGTTCCATTTAATGTTGCCGAAATTTTAGACACTCCCTACATCAAAGACCGCTATCAGTCCAAATACTTCGTGATAGATTCTTTTGAGCAATTGTATTCATCGGTGCCTGAGATAGCTCGTTTGGTAGGGAAAGCTGTTGCCGAAAACTGGGAAGTAGTGATTTCCTAAACATTAGCCTTGCAGGCAAAGTTTTGCACCTTCGGATTTTCCGTTGTATATTTGCAGAAAGAATGCAAATCAATGGAGAATTGTCAGGTCTTTGAGTTTGCGAATGGTATTCGCTTCGTTCATAAACAAGTGCCTTATATCCGAGCCAGTTACGTAGGCTTTGTTTTAGATGTCGGTAGCCGTAATGAAACAGCCAAACAAGCAGGTTTGGCTCATTTTTGGGAGCATTTGGCTTTCAAAGGCACACGCAGACGCTCTGCAAGGCAAATTATCAATGCACTGGAAAATGTAGGCGGCGAACTCAATGCCTATACCACCAAAGAAAAAATCTGCTTCTACGCCGCCTGCCTTGATAAACACTACGAAAAAGCAATCAATTTGCTTACCGATATTACCTTCAATTCTATTTTTCCCGAAAGACAAATAGAAGTAGAGCGTGGTGTTATTTTAGAGGAAATCGCTATGTACAAAGATTCGCCTGATGAATCTTTACAAGATGATTTTGATTCAATCCTTTTTGGCTCTCACCCTTTGGGGCATAATATCTTGGGCGAACCTGAAACGGTTGCTCATTTTCATAAGCAAGATTTTGAGGAATTTTTCCGTAGCAATGCCGATACTTCCAAAATTGTACTCGCTTCTATCAGCAACTTGCCTTTTGCCAAAGCTCTTGCTATTGCCGAAAAATACCTAAAAAATATCCCTACGCTGAAAGCTACGCACAAAAGGGTGCATTTCAGACATTACAAAGCCTCACAGAAAACTATCTATAAACCCATTTCGCAAGCACATCACGCTATCGGTTGTACGGCGTACTCGCTCAACGATAAAAAAAGAGTGCCTTTTTTTATGCTCAACAACATTTTGGGCGGTCCTTCTATGAACACTCGGCTCAATATGGCTCTGCGTGAAAAAAATGGTTTGGTTTATGGTATAGAAGCCTCTTATATTCCTTACACCGATACTGGTGAATGGGGTATTTATTTTGCCACCGACCTGAAAAATCTTGCCAAAGCCCAAACTCTTATTTACAAAGAAATCCGAAAGCTCAAAGAACAGAAACTAAGCCACTTGCAACTGCATACTGCCAAACAGCAACTTATGGGGCAAATAGCTCTCGCCGAAGAGAACTATATGAATCTGATGCTGGTGCTGGGGAAAAGCCTTTTGGATACAAGCGAAATTGAAAGTTTGCAAGAAATTTTCAAAAAAATTGAAGCCATTTCTGCCGAAGATATTTGGGAAGTTGCTAACGAAATTTTTGATGAAAGCCAGTTTTCTACGCTTACCTATTTGCCCGAAGGTGAATGAAAAAAGTCGTTTTCATAACTTTGCTCTTGGTTTGGTTGCCTTTTGCCTTGCTTACCGATTTTTTTCCTTTTTTACGCTTTGGAATGTTTGCCGAGCCTGTAAATTTGGCAAAACAAGAACTCTTTGAACTTTATACCCTTGAAAGCGGCAAACTTCGCAAATTCAATACCTATCTGTGGGGGATTGATGAAGGCGTTTTTCATTATCTTGTCCGCAAATATTATTACCAAAACCGAATGAATGAGTTTTGGGAAAAAATCTGTATCACTCGCCGAAAACTTTATCCCGATGGTTTACCGCAAGTTTGGGAACTTTATCAAATTTCCTTCGCGAACGGAACAAAAGAAAAAAAACGCATAGCTACGTATGCCGAATGTAAGCCCTAAATGGAAATTGCTTGTAGCTGTATTTCTGATAGAAGTTTTGGCTGTAGCTATTTTTTATGGCTATTTCCGTAAGGAAATTATTGCACTTTATCAGGGTCAAGAAAGCATTTGGACGGGTGTGGTAGAAATCTTGTATCCTCGTTTTTTTACCGAAAAGCATCGTTTTTCCGTAGATTTTTTTCTGCAAAGAGGAGAGCAGGTTTTATGGCGTGTAGTAGCTATCAGTTGGATAGCCGTTGGAATACACTTTTTTTGGCAAAAAAAAGAGGTTTTTGAAAAATTTTGGCAAGCCAATACTACATATCATAGAGTAAAATTTTTGCAAATTTTCTTGCTTGCTGGTTGGCTCTACGAAAGTTTGACTTGGTATAAAAGTTTGCTTCGGCTTTCGCAAGCAAGTGCTTTTTACGAGCCACATTTATTGTTCAAGTATTTACCTTTCCCTTCGCAAGCATTTCTCTTTTGGAGTTTTGCGGTGCTGTATACTTTTTGGCTTTTAAGTTTTTTGCCTAAATATGGTAGTATTTTTTGGTTTTTAGCCAGCGTTCAGGTAATTGTTTTTCAGGCTTTTTTGTATGGTTTTGGAAAATTAGACCATACTTACGCTACTTGGACATACACCAGCCTTCTGCTTGGTTTTCTTTTGTATGAAGCCGAAAAAACTAAAAAAGTGAATTTGGTAAATGCTTGGGCTCTAAAACTTATGCAAGTGGTAGTAGCTTCGGTGTATTTGCAGGTAGGCTTAGAAAAATTGTTTATTTCAGGTTTGCAGTGGTTTGCTCCCGAAACAATGCAAACGCATTTGCTTTCACACCCCACTGCTTTGGGAGTATGGATAGCTCAATATCCAATTTTATGTACTTCTTTGAGTGTGCTTGCTTTGATATGGCAACTCTCTTTTGTGCTGATTTTATTTTTTCCACCCCTAAAAATACCTATTCTACTTGGTGGTGTGCTTTTTCATACTTTTACTTTTATCTTGATGAATGTTGGTGGTTTCCCTTCGTATTGGTTTTTGGTGTATGTAATTTGGTTTTTAGAATTAAAAAAACTTCCCGAAAGTCAAATTCGGGAAGTTTAATAGAGAACCTATCCAATACTTATGAACGCAGAGGTAAATCTGTTCAAAGTACTCAGAAAGAATCAGAAATTACTTGTGCAAATCAAATCTATCAAGGTTCATTACTTTGTTCCAAACTTTTACGAAATCTCTGACAAATTTTTCTTTGTTGTCGTTGCAAGCATACACTTCTGCCAAAGCACGCAATTCTGAATTTGAGCCAAAAACCAAATCTACCCGAGTGGCTTTCCACTTGGTTTCGCCTGTTTTGCGGTCTTTACCTACAAAAGTGTATTTGTGCTCATCAGTAGCTTTCCATTCGGTACTCATATCCAATAGGTTCACAAAGAAATCATTGGTGAGTGTTTCAGGATTTTTGGTAAAGACACCATACTCAGAGCCATCGTAGTTGGCTTTTAGCACACGCAAACCGCCAAGAAGCACGGTCATTTCGGGGGCAGTAAGGGTGAGTAATTGGGCTTTATCTACGAGCAGATGTTCGGCGGGAACGGCAGATTTGCCTTTGAGATAATTTCTAAAACCATCGGCGTAAGGTTCAAGCACAGCAAAAGACTCTACGTCTGTCTGCTCTTGGCTGGCATCCATACGTCCGGGTGTGAAAGGTACTTCAATATTATAGCCAGCTTTTTGAGCGGCTTTTTCCACAGCGGCACAGCCTCCAAGCACAATTAGGTCGGCAAGAGAGATTTTTTTACCATCTTTTTGGCTTTCATTAAATTCTTTTTGGATTTTCTCTAAAACTTCCAAAACCTTACCCAATTGTTGGGGATTATTCACTTGCCAATATTTTTGAGGGGCAAGACGAATACGAGCACCATTAGCTCCGCCGCGTTTATCTGAATCGCGATAGGTTGAGGCAGATGCCCAAGCGGTGCTTACAAGTTCTGCAATAGAAAGTCCACTGGCAAGAATTTTGGCTTTTAAGCTGGCAATATCGCTACTATCTACGAGCTTATGATTGCAGGCAGGGATAGGGTCTTGCCAAATGAGTTCTTCGGCAGGGACTTCTTTGCCGATATAACGAGTTTTGGGACCCATATCGCGATGTGTGAGCTTGTACCAAGCACGAGCAAAAGCATCAGCAAATTCATCAGGGTTTTCGTAGAAGCGTCTTGAAATTTTTTCGTAGATAGGGTCAAAACGCAAAGAAAGGTCGGTAGTAAGCATTGTGGGCTTGTGGAATTTGCCGGGGATATGAGCATCGGGAATAGTAGCTTCTGCATTTTTGGCTACCCATTGCCAAGCACCTGCGGGGCTTTTGGTTAGTTCCCATTCGTATTCAAAAAGATGTTTGAAGTAGTCGTGGCTCCATTGGGCAGGGGTTCTTGTCCAAGTAACTTCCAAGCCACTGGTAATGGTATCAGCTCCTTTGCCTGAACCAAATTTGCTTATCCAGCCAAAACCTTGTGCTTCCACTTCCTCGCCTTCGGGATTGGGTCCTAAGAGAGCCGCATCGCCTGCTCCGTGAGCTTTGCCGAAGGTGTGTCCGCCTGCAATGAGAGCCACGGTTTCTTCATCATTCATTGCCATTCTGCCAAAAGTTTCTCTAATATCCTTAGCGGCGGCAATGGGGTCGGGGTTGGCGTTAGGACCTTCGGGGTTCACATAAATTAAACCCATTTGCACAGCGGCAAGAGGATTATCCAGTTCTCTATTGCCAAAATAACGGGTATTATCAGCAAGCCACTCGGTTTCAGCTCCCCAATAGATGCTTTCATCGGGTTCCCAAACGTCTTCACGTCCTCCTGAAAATCCAAAAGTTTTGAAGCCCATTGATTCCAGAGCTACGTTTCCTGCCAGTATCATCAAATCTGCCCAAGAGATTTTGTTGCCATATTTTTGCTTGATAGGCCAAAGCAAACGGCGAGCTTTGTCCAGGTTTGCGTTATCAGGCCAGCTATTGAGCGGTGCGAAGCGTTGCAAACCTTTGCCAGCCCCTCCTCTGCCGTCGCCGATACGATAAGTACCCGCGGCGTGCCAAGCCATACGAATAAAGAAAGGTCCGTAGTGTCCGAAGTCGGCAGGCCACCAATCTTGCGAGTCGGTCATTAGGGCGTGTAAATCTTTTTTCAGGGCGTCATAATCCAGAGAAAGAAAAGCTTTGCGATAGTCAAAATCTTTATCCATCGGATTAGTTAGCTCTGAATGTTGTTTTAGCATATCCAATCGCAAACGATTGGGCCACCAGTCTTGGTTTTTTGTACCACCAAAAGTTGTCCCATTTTTCAAAGATAAGCCTGTGAAGGGACATTTTCCGTTGCCATTTGATAGATGTTCCATAAAATTCGTTGTTTTTTTGCCAAAGTTGCGTAAAAAAAATTATTAAGCAAAACGATAATTTCTATAAATTCCATAGAAAAAATCTATTTGTATCACAAAGCTCATAGATGAACCTCAGGGAGCTTTTGCAATTCTTTTCCTCTGCTTCCGTTGATTTTTCCTATCCATTGCCTTATACCCTTATAGCCATTGGTTTCAAAAAGCAATTCTTGTGAAAAAGGCAAAGCAAAGGTTTCAGGTAAGGTATTTACCCCTCCTGCGGGAATTTTAGCCTTATACAAAACCTCTAATAGTTTTTCTTTTTGCCACAGAGCAATCTTTTCTTGCAATATAGGAAGCAGTTTTTCGGCATTTTTTACACGTTGGGCATTGGTGGCGAAATGTTCATTTTTAGCAATTTCAGAAATACCCAAAATTTCGCAAAGCTGGGCAAATTGCTTATCGGTACCTACGGCAAGTGTGATGAGTTTTTGGTCTTGGGTAGTGAAAATAGTACCATACGGCACAATATTGGGGTGCTGACTGCCCATTCGTTGGGGGATATGCCCTGCATTGAGCCAATTACTTGCCTGATTGACCAGTGCTGAAACTGCCGAGTCAAATAGGCTCACTTCTATATAGCTTCCTTTGCCTGTACGCTCTCGGTGCAATAGTGCCATCAAGATTCCTTCTTTGAGCTGATGTCCCGCAAGTACATCAATCAGGGCTACGGGCATTTTAGTAGGCGGGCTATCGGGTTCGCCGTTCATATACATAAAACCTGCTTCCGCCTGAATTATGGCATCATAGCCTACTTTATCGTAAGCATTGCCGTAACCTGTGATATGTCCGTAAATAATGCTATGATTGATTTTTTGCAAATCTGCATACGAAACCCCTAATTTTTCGGCATCGCCGGGCTTATAGCTGGCTATCACAATATCGGCACTTTTTACTAAATCGTACAATTTTTGGAGTTCTGTGGGGTTTTGTAAGTTCCAAAATACGCTGGTTTTGCCCCAATTTACAGAGGCAAAATATGCCGAAATGCCGTTTTGTACTTTCTCTTCCTTGATTTGCCAAGAGCGTGTAACATCTCCTTGGGTAGCAGGATTTTCAATTTTAATGACATCTGCTCCCAATTCTGCAAGAAACTGCCCTACGCTGGGTCCTGCAAGTACCGAAGCCAGTTCAATCACTTTACAATTTTCCAGTAAAAGCATTTTTTTGATTTTTATGGGATAAAAATAAAGTTTTAGCTTCAAAACTTTGGATTTTTCTTGTAAAAATCCTTTATTACTTGCTCAAAACTTCCAAAATTATGCAAATTACTAAGCACCTGTATAGTTCTTCGCTTTCATTACTTACCGATTTGTACCAACTCACAATGGCGTATGGTTATTGGAAATCGGGTAGAGGCGAGCAAGAAGCAGTTTTTAATTTATTTTTTCGCCGTAATCCTTTCAAAGGGGGCTATGCGATAGCTTGTGGGTTAGAGTACATCTTGGATTATTTGCAAAATTTTCGTTTAGATAGTTCTGATATTGCTTACTTGGCTTCGCTCAAAGGCAATGATGGCAAAGCCCTTTTTGAAGCCGACTTTCTGGATTACCTATCCAATCTCAAATTTTCTTGCACCGTAGATGCTATTCCCGAAGGGACGGTAGTTTTTCCTCACGAGCCGCTTTTACGTGTGCGAGGTCCTATTATTCAGTGCCAACTCATAGAAACCCCCTTGCTCAATATTATCAATTTTCAGACGCTTATTGCGACCAAGGCATCAAGAGTGGTGTGGGCAAGCAAAGGCGAAAACGTACTAGAATTTGGCTTAAGAAGGGCTCAGGGCATAGATGGCGGACTTGCCGCCAGTCGTGCCGCCTACATTGGCGGTTGTGATGCCACTTCTAATGTATTAGCGGGAAAGCTATTCGGTATTCCTGTGCGTGGCACACACGCTCATAGCTGGGTGATGTCTTTTGAAAGCGAATTGGAGGCTTTTGAAACTTATGCAGAAATAATGCCTAACAACTGCGTTTTCTTGGTAGATACTTACGACACCATAGAAGGTGTAAAAAATGCAGTAAAAGTAGGGCAGAAACTTCGTGAAAAGGGCTACAAACTCGCAGGCATACGATTAGACTCAGGTGATTTGGCGTATTTGAGCATTCAGGCTCGCAAAATACTTGATGAAGCAGGCTTTACAGATGCCGCCATTGTGGCAAGTAATGATTTGGACGAGGAAATCATTGAAAGTCTAAAAAACCAAGAGGCTCAAATTTCGGTTTGGGGCGTAGGTACCAAACTCGTTACCGCCTACGACCAACCTGCTTTGGGAGGCGTGTATAAAATTTCGGCTATTCGCCGCAAAGATGGCTCTTGGGACTATAAAATGAAGCTATCAGAACAATCCATCAAAATCTCAAATCCGGGTATTCAGCAAGTAAAACGCTTTGAAAAAAATGGCGAATTTGTGGGTGATATGATTTTTGATGAGGAAAACTTTACTGAAAGTACCTCTTATACAATGATTGACCCCGCTGATAGCACTCGTTTCAAAACATTCAGCAATGAAAACAGCGAAAACCTGCTTGTACGCGTATTTGAGAATGGCAAAGCCACATTTCAAACTCCCGATATTCAGGAAATAAGAAATAGGGTAAAAGTGCAACTATCAAAATTTCACGCAGGTATTAAGCGTTTTGTCAATCCACACAGCTACCCTGTGGGTTTGGAGGAGAATCTTTGGTCGCTCAAACACGAGCTTGTGAAAAAGTTGCGTAAAAGAACCTAACTTTCTAAAAAACCGCTTCTGCAATTTGCCGTACAGCATCGGATTTACTCATAGAATAGTAGTGCAAGACAGGCACACCAAACTGAATCAGCTCTTTGGATTGCTGAATTGCCCACTCAATTCCTACTTGTTTGACTTGTTCGGGAGTTTTACAACCCTCCACCGCTTTTACAAGTTCATCAGGAATATCTATATGGAAAATAGCAGGTAAAATTGTCAGTTGTTTTTGGGTGGTTATGGGCTTGAGACCGGGAATGATAGGAATAGTAATGCCCATTTCTCGGCATTTAGCTACAAAATCAAAATATTTTTGATTGTCAAAAAACATTTGTGTTACGATATAGTCCGCTCCTAAATCTTGTTTGAGTTTTAGGTATTTGAGGTCTGTTTGGAGATTGGGAGCTTCAAAATGTTTTTCAGGATAGCCTGCTACTCCTATACAAAAATCAGTAGCAGAGGCTTGCAAACCTTCGTCAAGGTATTTGCCTTTGTTCATATTGACAACCTGCTCCAAAAGCTCACTGGCGTAGGCGTGTCCATCGGGTTCGGGAATAAAAGTGCCTTCGCTCTTGATGGCATCGCCACGCAATACAAGTACGTTATCAATACCCAAAAAGTGTAAATCTATCAAAGCATTTTCGGTTTCCTCTTTGCTAAATCCGCCGCAGATAATATGTGGAACGGCATCAACCTTAAAGTGGTTCATAATAGCGGCACAAATGCCTACGGTACCTGGGCGTTTGCGTATGCGTTGGCGTTCCAGGAGTCCGTTTTCACGTTTTTTATAGACGTACTCCTCGCGATGATAGGTAACATCAATAAATTTGGGCTTGAACTCCATCAAAGGTTCAATGGCTTTGAAGAGCTGTTGTATGCTTTCTCCTTTGAGTGGGGGCAATATTTCAAAAGAAAACAAAGTTTCTTTGCTTTCACGAATGTATTGGGTAACTTTGGTCATAGCTGATAGATTTTGCCTTTTGGCTAAAAAATCTTTTATTATCAGAACGCTACCACACCCTTGAAGCTAATGATGTGGTAGTGTTCTATGGACTAATCAATTAAAACACATTTATTGGCGAGCAAATCGGCTTCAATTTTTTTGAATTTTACATCTCTGACAATTTTGCCATCAGTGTACATTACATTCACTTTTTGGTTTCTATCTGCAATTTTCTGGGAGCGAATAGGCTGTGTTTTGGTGGTGGTAGTAGCCGAAGGGTCGTGGTATTCGCCGCTCATTGAGGAAATAAACTGCTCTTTATTCTGTTGCAGATTTTTGTTGTTGCTTGTTTTTTTTATTTCCTGTTGGAGCGTTGGCGTTTGCTCTTGTGGTACAAATACTTCGGCTTTGATAAGGAAAGAAATAATATCTTTATTTACTCTTGTGATAAAGGTTTTGAAAAGTTCAAAAGCCTCAAATTTGTAGATAAGAAGCGGGTCTTTTTGCTCATAAGAAGCCATTTGCACCGATTGCTTCAAATCGTCCATATCGCGGAGATGCTCTTTCCATTCTTGGTCAATAATGGCAAGTGTGGCATTTTTTTCCAGCTCGCGAATTACTTCCCAAGCATTGCTTTCAACGGCTTTGGCAAAATTTACTTCAAAGTAGATATTTTTTCTGCCATCGGTAAAAGGAATAGCAATGTTTTGGAACTTGCCTTGGGTTTGTTCGTATTGAATTTTAAGATTGGGGGCAAGGTTTTCTTCTGCAAGTTGTTTCATTCGGCTTTGGTAATGCTCCACTACTTGGTTGTAAAGTTTGCGAATTAGGTTGGGAGCATTTTTAGAATGAAATTCGCTTGGTTCTACGTTGGGCGTAAAGCCGAAGGTAGAAATAAAAGACATTTCAAAGTTTTCAAAATTATCGGGCGAGAGCATACTTTCTACCATTTGCTTGCACACTTCAAACATCATTGTGTAGAGGTCAAGTTGCAATCTTTCTCCAAAAAGGGCATTTCGGCGGCGTTTATAAATTTGCTCCCGCTGAACATTCATTACATCATCATACTCTAAAAGCCTTTTACGGATACCGAAGTTGTTTTCTTCTACTTTCTTTTGGGCTCTCTCTATGGATTTGGTTACCCAAGAATGTTGAATAACTTCACCTTCTTTGAGTCCGATTCGGTCCATAATTTTGGCAATGCGGTCAGAACCGAAAAGACGCATCAGATTATCTTCCAAACTTACAAAGAATTGCGAGCTACCAGGGTCTCCCTGTCTGCCTGAGCGTCCGCGTAGCTGTCTATCTACACGGCGAGATTCGTGGCGTTCGGTACCAATGATAGCCAAACCACCAGCGGCACGAGATTCAGGGGTAAGTTTGATGTCTGTACCGCGACCTGCCATATTGGTAGCAATGGTAACGGTGCCCGAAATACCCGCTTGAGCCACAATTTCAGCCTCTTTTTGGTGCTGTTTGGCATTCAGAACTTGATGAGGAATTTTGCGTTGGTTGAGCATACGGCTAAGTAACTCGGAAGTTTCTACCGAAGTAGTACCTACAAGCACGGGTCTGCCTTGCTCACGCAATTTCACGATTTCTTCAATAACAGCATTAAACTTTTCACGCATTGTTTTATAGACCAAATCCTCGTGGTCTTTTCGAATAACGGGCTTATTGGTAGGAATTACTACAACATCAAGTTTGTAAATTTGCCAGAACTCGCCTGCTTCGGTTTCGGCGGTACCCGTCATACCTGCGAGTTTGTGGTACATTCGGAAGTAGTTTTGAAGCGTAATGGTGGCGTAGGTTTGGGTAGCTTGCTCTACTTTTACATTTTCTTTGGCTTCCAATGCCTGATGCAAGCCATCGGAATAGCGTCTGCCTTCCATTATACGTCCTGTTTGCTCATCAACAATTTTTACTTCGCCTTCCAAAACAACGTATTCTACGTCTTTTTCAAACAAGCAGTAGGCTTTAAGTAGCTGATTGACAACGTGAATACGCTCCGATTTGATAGTATAATCGCTGATAAGTTTTTCCTTCAATTTGGCTTTTTCCTCCAAATTGTGTGAGCTATTTTCAATTTTTGCAATTTCAGAGCCAATATCGGGAAGCACAAAAAAGTTAGGGTCTTCGCCTGTTGTGGTAATAAAATCAATGCCTTTTTGTGTAAGTTCTATAAGGTTATTTTTTTCATCAATGGTAAAATACAGCGGGGCATCGGCTTCGGGCATTAGCTTTTGGTTATCGGCTAAATAAATCGCTTCTGTTTTTTGCAGAATGGTTTTGATACCCGCTTCGCTCAAATATTTAATCAGCGGACGATTTTTGGGCAAACCTCTGAATGCTCTGAAAAGGGCAAGTCCGCCTTCTTTGGTTTCTCCTGCCTGAATTTTTTTACGTGCTTCGTTCAAAAACTCATTAACTATCTGCTTTTGAGCATTGACAAGTTTTTCTACACGAGGTTTTAGGGCATAAAACATTTCTTCTTGCCCTGTACGGCTTACAGGACCCGCAATAATGAGTGGGGTACGGGCATCATCAATCAGCACGGAGTCCACTTCATCAACCATTGCATAATGCAACTTGCGTTGTACAAGTTCATCAGGCGAACTGACCATATTATCGCGAAGATAATCAAAGCCAAATTCGTTATTGGTGCCGTAGGTAATATCTGCCAAATAGGCATTTCGGCGAGCTTGGGAGTTGGGGCGGTGTTTATCAATACAATCTACACGCAAGCCGTGAAACTCAAAAAGTGGACCCATCCATTCGCTATCGCGGCGGGCAAGGTAGTCGTTTACGGTTACAATATGCACCCCTTTGCCAGCCAAAGCATTTAGGAAAGCAGGAAAAGTAGCAACCAAGGTTTTCCCTTCACCTGTTGCCATTTCAGCGATTTTTCCTTTGTGTAAAACCACACCCCCAATAATTTGCACGTCATAGTGCATCATATCCCAAGTGATACGATTGCCCGCCGCAATCCAAGAATTGTACCAAAGGGCTTTTTCACCCTCAATTTTCACGTTGTCTTTTTTGGCGGCAAGTTCTCTGTCGTAGTTGGTAGCTGTAACTTCCAAGACTTCATTTTCTTTGAAACGGCGAGCTGTTTCTTTGACTATGGCAAAGGCTTGGGGTAAGATTTCTTCCAAAACCTTTTCAAGCTCTTTATCGTGTTCTTTTTCTAATTCGTCTATTTTGTTGAAAATCTTTTCTTGCTCCAAGATATTCATTTGTGGGTTATCAGCAATTTGCTTTCGTAGCGTAGCAATTTGCTCATCAAGCGGTAATAGTTGCTGACGAATATAAGCCTTCAAATCTTGTGTTTTCTGACGCAATTCATCATTGCTAATTTCGCGAAGTTTGGCAAACTCCAAATTCACTTTCCCGATATAGGGTTGCAACTCTTTGCGGTCTTTTTCAACCTTTGAACCCACCAGTTTTGCCAAAGCATTTACAATAAAATTTGCCATTGTGATTATATTTTTTTCAAGTGCAAAGTTAAGTATTTTTGCTTGTGCTTCAAAACCTGTGCCAAAAGAAAGTTATGCCAAATGTTCATAAAAAGTAGTAACTTTGCTGTCAATTTGCCTAAAACTATGATAGACACCCACGCACACCTGTATTTGGAAGAGTTTTCAAAAGACCGCCCCGAAGTAATCGCCAATGCTCAAAATGTAGGAATAGAAAAAATTTACTTGCCCAACATAGATAGCCAAAGCATAGAAGATATGCTAGAACTTGAGCTACGCTATCCCGATTTTTGCATAGCCACGATAGGTTTGCACCCCTGCTCGGTGAAAAAAGATTTTGAAAAAGAATTATATGTGGTAGAAGATTGGCTTGGCAGGCGAAAATTTGTAGCTATTGGCGAAATGGGTACAGACCTATACTGGGATAAAACTTTTTGGCAAGAGCAACAAGAAGCCTTCAAAATACAAGCTGAATGGGCAAAGAAATATGATTTGCCCCTGATTATTCATTGTCGCAATTCTATTGATGAAACCATTGCTTTGCTGGAAAATCTACCAGAAAATAAAAAGCCGCTGAAAGGTATTTTTCACTGCTTTACGGGCAGTTTGGAGCAGGCTCAAAAAATTATTGCTCTTGGCTTTTATTTGGGAATTGGCGGAGTGGTTACTTTCAAAAATGGAGGGTTGGATAAAGTTTTACCTCATATTGATTTGGAACATTTGGTTTTGGAAACAGATAGCCCTTATTTAGCCCCTGTTCCACACCGAGGCAAACGCAATGAAAGTAGTTATCTTTCGCTTGTTGCTCAAAAAATTGCTGAAATAAAATCGGTTTCTTTGGAGGAAGTAAAATTAAAAACTACGCAAAATGCTCAAAAAGTCTTTGGTGTTTAGTTTTGTTTTGAAATGGCTCTGTGTGTCTTTGTACGCACAAGGCTTTGATGAGTTAGGTTCTTGGAATATTCTGAACGTAGGTTATACACTAAACGAAAAATGGAGTTTGAATGCAGAGGCTCAACTACGAAGTTTGGGCTTTTATGGACGTTTTCATTATTACGAGGCAAAAGCAGGGGCAACTTTTCGGCTCAACAAGCAATTTTCGGTTTCGGCTTTTGGCGGTACATACCAAACCTATGCAGATTTAGGCGGAAATTTTGATAGACCTAAAATTAATGACGAGGAAAGACTTTGGTTGCAAGTCAATTTACACAATGAATGGGGGCGTGTTTTTATTGAGCATCGCTATCGCTATGAAGCCCGTTGGACACTCAGGGGCTATCGCAATCGGTTTCGCTATCGTTTGCAACTGCAAATCCCTTTGAATAAACCTCGCTTTGAGCCAGAAACTTTTTTTGCTACACTTTCCAATGAACTTTTTCTCACGGATAGAGCCACCTACTTTGAACGAAATCGTTTTTTTGTAGGGCTGGGGTATCAGTGGAATAAAACCTTTACCCAACAAATCGGTTGGCTTTATCAGTTTGACTACTTCGTGAGCGATGAAATTGGAAAGAATTTTTTACAAATCACTTTGGCTTTCCGTCTGAAAAAAGCTGAAGGAAGTACAAACCTTCCCGAAAATATCAATAACGAAAGTCAATAGCTCTATACCCTCCTTACAATCAGCTCTGCACCTTCTTGCCCAATGACCTCAATAGGAGTGCCTTGCTCAATAAAATCGCCTCTCGTGAAAGCATCGTAAGTGTGGTTATCAATAAGTACCTTTCCCGAAGGGCGAAGCACAGTGTAAGCCGTGCCTTGCTTGCCCACCATTGTAGGAATAATAGCAGAAACAAAACCTTCTTTGCTATCAAGAGAGGTTTGCAAAGCAATATGCTTGAATTTTTTGCTCGTAGCAATTTTAGGAGCAAGAATGGTTATCATCACTACGGCTCCTATTAGCCCAATGCTGGTGGTTATCAAAGATTCGTACAAAGATTTTTGCGAAACACCTTCCAAACTAAAACCCACATTGCCAATCATCATTAGCCCCAAGGCTCCAAACATTACGATTAGACCTGCTATCAAAAGAACTTTGACACCCGGTAATAGAAAAATCTCCATAGCTATCAGCCCCAAACCTGCAAAAAAGAGCAGAAGTTCCCAATTTTGGGCAAGCCCTTGTACATAATGGGGTACAAAATACAATGCCAAACCTACCAAAGCCGCAATCAGCGGGAAGCCGACCCCAGGCGTTTGTAGTTCAAAGTAGATGCCTCCGATAATCAGCAAAACCAAAAGAGAGCGGATAACAGGATTTAAGAAAAAGCCTATGAGTTTATCTACAAAAGTGGGTGTGTAGCGAATTATTTCGGCTTTTTCCATTTTGTAGTGTTTCAAAATTTCTTCAACACTATTGAATTTACCTTCGCAATAGCCGTTCTTGATGGCTTCGGAAGTGGTATAGACAATCAGTTTGCCCGGTGTTACCAAGCTATCATATTCCAAGGTTTCATCTACCATTGCCTCGGCTATTTTAGGATTTCGGCGATTGGCTTCGGCAGAAGCACGCATTTTAGCTCTGATAGCGGCTCGGTATTTTTCGGGAGCATATTTACCTTCGGCATCTACGGGCGTTACTGCCCCCATATTTGCCCCTTCCGACATATAAATACTATCGCAGGCAATCGCTACCAAAGCCCCACCCGAATAGGCATTGTTGTTGATAAATGCCCAAACAGGTATCGGAAAATCTAAAATCTGCTGATTGATATGGTCGGCGGCACTCACCAACCCACCGGGCGTATTGATTTCCACAATCACATAATCTACCTTTTTTCTTTTGGCTTCTGCCAAAGCCGAATCTACCATTACACTGGTAGGTTCGGAAATTTCACCTTCTATCTTGAAGTAATAAATTTTTTGGGCTTGGGCTTGCAACAACAAGAAAAAAAGTAGCCCTTGTAGTATTGCTTTCATTTGAACGGCTTTTATGATTAAACTTATCCCCAATTCTAAGAGTTCAATGTTTGATGTTCAAACCTTTAAGGGCTTTACCTCTCATTTTTTCTGTCTGATATCTATTTTCTAAAATCCTGTTTCAATGCTACAAATTAGACCTAAACAATTTCTACAGCCTTATTTTTTAGCCAAAGATAAAGTAAATTTTGTTTTTTTGCCAAGATTAAAGTGATTTTTAAGATGTGGCAAAGCCCTACGACAAATATAAGTCAAGTTTCGAGGGCTAGCTCACAAGCCCCAGTTTTCTTTATCTAAGTCGCGGTAGCGAATCGCTTCGGCAAGGTGTTCTATGAGAATTTTTTCGCTTCCTGCAAGGTCGGCAATGGTGCGAGCTACTTTCAAGATTCTATCGTAGGCTCTTGCAGAAAGTCCCTTTTTTTCCATAGCGGCTTTGAGCAAAATTTTGCCTGCCTCATCAATTACACAAATTTCCTTGACAAGTTGTGAGGGAATCATTGCATTGGAGTAAATATGTTTCATTCCGAGTTTTTCAAAGCGTTCGGATTGTCTTTCACGAGCCTTGATAACTCTTTCACGAATGGTAGCACTACTTTCTGTTTTGAGATTAGAGCTTAACTCATCAAAGGAAACAGGAGTTACTTCAACGTGTAAATCAATTCTATCCAGAAGCGGACCGCTTACCTTGTTGAGGTATTTTTGCACACTGCCCGGCGGGCAAACACATTCCTTTTCGGGGTGGTTGTAATAGCCACAAGGACAGGGATTCATAGCGGCAATAAGCATAAAATTGGCAGGAAACTCAATAGATACTTTGGCTCTTGCAATACTTACTTTTCGCTCTTCCAATGGCTGACGCATTACTTCCAGCACGGTTCGCTTAAATTCGGGCAGTTCGTCCAGAAATAAAACGCCATTGTGAGCCAAAGAAATTTCACCGGGTTGGGGGATAGCCCCACCCCCTACAAGTGCCACATCGCTAATAGTATGATGCGGAGAACGAAAAGGACGTGTAGAAATCAGTGAGGCGTTGCTATCCAGTTTGCCTGCAACCGAATGAATTTTGGTAGTTTCAAGGGCTTCTTGGAGAGTAAGCGGTGGCAAAATGGTAGCTATGCGTTTGGCGAGCATTGTTTTCCCTGCTCCGGGCGGACCTATCATAATTACATTATGCCCCCCTGCGGCGGCTATTTCCAAGGCTCGCTTCATACTTTCCTGTCCTTGTACATCGGCAAAATCTACATCATATTTATCCAGATTTTCAGAAAAAATTTTGCGAGTATCTTTGCGTAAAGGCTCAATGCTCTTTACACCTGTGAGAAAATCAATGGCTTCTTGTAAATTTTCTACCCCAATGATGTCCAAATTATTCACAATAGCGGCTTCGGAAGCATTGGCTTGGGGTAAAATAAAACCTTTGAAGCCTTTTTTACGAGCTTCAACGGCAATGGGCAAAACCCCTTTGATGGGACGTAACATACCATCTAAAGCCAATTCACCCATAATAACATATTTTTCTGCTTCTTGCGAAACTATCTGCTCGGAAGCAAGCAAAATACCAATAGCTATGGTAAGGTCGTAGGCGGCACCTTCTTTACGAATATCGGCAGGAGCGAGATTGACTACTACTTTTTGGCGAGGGAAAAAATAGCCTATGTATTTGAGTGCCGATTCTACTCTCTGGGTGGCTTCTTTTACGGCACTATCGGGCAAACCTACCATAAAAAGCCCTTGTCCTTGCCCTACATTTACTTCTATGGTTATCGGAAAGGCACTTACGCCATACACAGCGTATCCATATACTTTGGCTAACATCACTCAACGCTTTTTAGAAGTGAAATAATCGGAAACTTTATCAAACATTTTCTTGCGGAAAGTAGGTAAAATAGCAATCATTAGCATCAGGATAAAAAGCAAGCCCACTATCAGAAAGCCCCCGAAATGGCTTTCTAAAATCTCGTTGAGGGCGTAAGCCAAAGCAAAACACAAGAAAAGTAAGCCCGCCGAACCCAAAAAAAGCCAAAAAAGAGCAATAATGGCTTTGGTAAAAAGTTGGTGCAACTCGTCTTGAAGGTGGTTTTCTATGAGTTGCAAGCGTACTTCTATGTAGCGGCGTAAGAGTTGGTAAAGGTTTTCAAACATTTTGCCTTGCAGATTGAAGGCTTAAAAATAATATTCTTTCTTGGAAAGCACAAATCTGCTTGTGTAAAATCAAGCAGATTTGTGCTTATTCATTCGGCATTTATCGCTACAATATTTGACCTCGTTCCATACTTTTTCCCACTTTTTTCGCCAAGAAAAAGGTCTGCCACAACTTACGCAAATTTTTTCGGGCAAATGCTGCTTTCTGACTTTGTGCATAGCATACAGGTTGTCAAAATATTTTGGATACAAATTCTTTTTGGGTTAAAAGTTCAAGGGGGTCAGAGGTTTGAGGTTTCAAACATCAAAACCTTAAACTTTTCAAATTTGTTTCCCTAAAAATTTGGACAAGCTCATACCTTAAACTTTTGCACAAAAACACTCTTTCGGCACTATTGGTCGCTTTTTTTATTTTTCTTTTCTTTTTTTTCCTCTTCGGCAAGCAAGATTTTACGGGCTTCTTCCAAAGCGGCTTTTTGCTTGGCACTTACCGTAGGGTAGCTCAAATTGAGCTTTTCAAACTGCTGATAAATAATAGTAGCAATAGCAAGACGAGCAAACCATTTGTTATCGGCAGGAATGATAAACCAAGGAGCATAATCGGTGGAAGTTTCGGAAAAGGCGTCTTCGAAAGCTTTTTGGTATTCGTCCCAAAAGGCACGTTCTTTTACATCGGAAGCAGAGAATTTCCAATTCTTTTCAGGGTTTTCTATACGTTCCAGAAAACGCTTTTTTTGCTCATCTTTGGAAACGTGTAAAAAGAATTTGAGGATAATCATTCCGTTTTCAGTAAGATTTTTTTCAAAACGGCGAATTTGCTCATAACGGACTTGCCAGAATTTTTTATCAATTTTATCAATGCTATCAATACCGGGTAAATTTTCATTCAAGATATATTCGGGGTGTACTTTGGTAACCAACACGTTTTCATAATGAGAGCGATTGTGAATGGCAATTTCGCCACGAGGCGGCAGAGCTTGCATATGTCGCCAGAAATAGTCGTGGTCAAGTTCGTGAGCCGTAGGAGCTTTGAAATTATACACACGCACCCCCAAAGGGTTTAAGCCAGACATTACGTGCTTGACAGCCCCATCTTTGCCCGCCGCATCCATTGCCTGAAATATAATCAGAACACTGTATTGGTTGTGGGCATAAAGTTTGTCTTGCATTACTGCCAGTTGCTTTCTACCTTCTTCCAAAAGCATTTCAGCATCTTTTTTGCTAAGCTCTTTGCCTTCGTATTTGGTAGCAAAATCTTTCAGAGAAATTCTTTTACCTGCTGGGGCTATAAATTTGTTGCTGTTGATTAGTTTTTCAATAAGCATAGAATTAAATTTTAAGTGAAAATGAAGAAAAAATTAACTTGCTATGAAGCAAGTTAGGAAAAATACTGATACGTGCAAAAAAGATACGAAATTTATTTTCAAAAATTTCAAGCAAGGGTTTCTTTGTTGGGAATAAATACACAAATTCGGGTGTATTCGTTTTCTATACTTTCTACGCTAATTTTTCCTTTGAGGCGTTCTACGGCTTTTTTTACAATATACAAACCCAAGCCATTGCCTTGTGAGGTTTCTGATGAGCGAACAAACATATTAAACATTTCTTTTTGCCTTTCTTTGGGAATACCGATACCATTATCTTCCACAGAAATTTTGACACAATCTTTTTGCAAATCTAGACTTACAATTACGGAATGTTCGTGCTGATTTCCCGGTTTGTGAAACTCAAAAGCGTTTTCCAAGAGGTTTAGCAATATAATACGCAGAAGCTCTTTATCTGCAAGCAGGTACTCTTCTGCAAAAAACATTTGAATATTGGCATTGCTAAATCCGTTGCTTACGCTAGGTAAAATGTTTTCCACCATTTGCTTAAATGAAACGCGTTCAAATTCGGGGGTTCGGTGGCTGATAACATTTACCATTACGAGTTTATCCAGCATTTTACCCATTTTTTGGGTAATTCTTTCGGTTTTTTCAAACAAATCTATGACTTTATTATCTTCATTTTCTAATTTGCCAAGCATAGCAATACCCGAAAGTGTAGCCAGTGGTCCTCGGAAATCGTGTGAAATACGATACATAAAAAGTTCCAACTCTTCTTTGGCTGTACGCAAAGCATCGGAAGCTATACGTATTTTTTCGGTACGCTCTTCAATGAGTTTCTCTAATTTTTGGTTAAATGTATGTAACTCTACATTCTTTGCTTCTATTTGATGCTTGGCATTGGCAAGTTCCTGATGTTGGAGAATGAGTTGATGATGTTGGCTTTCAATTTCCGATTTTTTAAGGGCAAGTTCTTGGGCTATCCGCTGATTTTTTCGTAGAGAAAGTAGTAAAAAAGCCGCAAGCAAAAGTGTAATTGTTCCATTGATAACCGCAGAAAGGCTAATATTTTTCTGAGTAGAGGCATATTTATCTTGGGCTTCTTTGCTTTTTTTAAGCCAAGCGTTTTCTCTTTGCTGTTTTTCAATGATGTTGTTTTGAAACTTGGTGAGGGTTAAGTTAGCCTGTCGGCTTACTTCTACATTGTACAAGCTATCATTGATTTGCAAATATTTTTTTTGCATAGCAAAGGCTTGTGGCAGGAGATTTTGCTTTTCGTAGTATTCCGCAAAGTATTGATAGGCTTTGGCTTCCAGTTCTTTGGCTTTGTTGAGTTTGGCAAGAGCAAGCCCTTCGTCTAAATAGGCATAAGCCTCTGTATATCTACCTTTTTGGGCAAGAGCTTTGGCAAGTTCTAGGTCGGTTTCGGCAATAATAAATTTGTTGTTGAGGTTTTTACGCATTTGCAGGGCTTCTTGGTAAAATTTAATCGCTTCATCTACACTGCCTATTTCGTAGTAAATATTTCCTAAACTATGCAAGGAGTAATGAATACCCACAGGATTGACTTTTTGCTCAATTTCTAAGGATTTTTGGTGGTAAGTAATGGCTCTGTGATACTCTCTTTTTTTCTGATAAATATCCCCTAAATTCGTATAGCAGATAGCTACGCCCAAAGAGTCTTTCAGACGATAACGCAAAGCCAGAGCTTTTTCAAAAAACTCAATACCTTTGTCATAGTCTTTCATTTTTACAAATACTGCCCCAATGCCACTCATTGTTTTGGCAGTTTCTTTATCATCACCTAAATTTTCGTCTATTTCCAGAGCTTTGAAAAAATACTCTAAAGCCTTCAAATAATCCCCTTGCACACGTGCTATAATGCCCAAATTGTTGTATGCTTTGGAAATACCTCTGGGATAGTTACTTTTTTCTGCAATATCCAAAGCCTGAATGGCATATTTCATACTTTCTTCGGGCTTATCCCCTGAAAGGCGATAGCTGATTTGAGAAAGGATTTTTACTTTCATTGTATCTGCGGAAGTGGAGGCAAGTAGATGCTTTAAGCTATCTACGGGGTCTTTGAAACGCCCCCAAACAGCCCAAGGCAAAAGAAAAAAGAGTATGATTGGAGTAGCTTTCATATCGCAAATGCAATGAAAATTTGAGAAAATATCTGCATATTTGCAAATTAAAAACGAATTTTTTTCATAAATTTTCATAGAATACCCCATTTTCTCGGTAAAACATATCATTTTCTCTTTCAAATTTATGCAGAAGTTTCCCAAAACCTACCCCCCAAAAAGGGGATTTTTAACTTTGTTTTACCAAGAATGAATTTTCAATTCAAAAAAATTGTATATTTGCTATATGCACCAAACGCAAACTGCTTATGAGTATTTTGTTTGATGATTTTCGGAGTTGGAAAAGTTATTGCGAAGAAAAAAAACTACCTCTGTATCAGCCTGTTTTGGAATATGAAATGGAGCAAAAAGGTCGTACCGAAGCCGAAATTTGGGAGCATATACAAAAGGCTTATCGTGTAATGACTGAGGCTATACAGACAGGGCTTACCGAGGATATGACCTCTCGTTCGGGAATGGTAAATAATGGAGCTAAAAAAGTATTCAGAACACCGCTTGTGGTACTTTCTAAAGAATTTCAAGAACTCATAGCTCGTGCTATGGCGGCAAAAGAGGTAAATTCTTGTATGGGACGAATCGTAGCCGCACCTACGGCAGGGGCATCGGGTATTTTGCCCGGTATTTTATACACACTTCAACAAATACATCATTTGGAAGACCGAAAAATTTGGGAAGGATTGCTTGTAGCGGCAGGGATAGCTCTCATTATAGAAAGAAATGCAGGTATTGCAGGAGCAGTAGGGGGGTGCCAAGCGGAAACAGGCTCGGCGGCGGCTATGGGAGCGGGGGCTGTTGTATATTGCTTGGGGGGCAGTATCCAGCAAGTTTTTAATGCTGTGGCTATTACTATCCAATGCACTTTGGGACTTGTATGCGACCCCGTAGCAGGGCTTGTGGAAGTGCCTTGTATTGTACGAAATGCTAGTGGTGTAGCTATTGCCTACTCTTCGGCTCAAATAGCTTTGGCAGATGTAGATGCCGTTATTCCTGTTGATGAATGTGTGCAAGCTATGGGTGAAATTGGGCAAAGTATGGAAACTCGCTACAAAGAAACTGCTCTTGGTGGGCTTGCCGCTACGCTTACAGGCAAGACAATCGCTCAAAAAGTTTTAGTGCAAAATGTGGAAATTTTACCTGACGAAACTGAATAAATCTTTGAAAATAAAGACTTTATATTTTTTTATTGTGAACATCGCTCTGCTTTGGGCTTTGTCTGTGCCAACCTTTGCCCAAGATACACTCAAAATTCCCATAGCCTCAAGCAGTTGGAAAGAAATACTAACAAACAAAAGGGGCAAGGTGGTAATTTTATGGACTCGTTTAGAGCCTTTCATCTACAAAGAAATCAAAGGTAAGGATACCCTTATTAGTGGTATTGAAGCCGATTTACTCAAAGAGTTTTTCAAACTTATTAGCAGAGAATATAAGGTGAAAATTGATTTAGTTTGGCAAGAAGTACCTTATTTTAATCAGGTGCTTACGCTTATTAGCCAAAAGAAGGGTTGCTATGTGGGTGCGGCGGCTTTTTCTATTACAGAAGAACGCAAAGAAAACGTGGATTTTTTCTTGAATTACCTGCCTGATATTTCCGTAATGATTTGTAATGAGGCTGTTCCGCTTTACTTGGATACTAACGAGTTTTACAAAAATGCTCATAAATATGTGGCTTACACAGCCATAGGCAGTACCTATGAAAAAGATTTATTGAGCTTGCAGAAAAAAATCAAAGAGCTTTACCCTCAAACACCTCCTTTTGAAATTAGATATGCCCAAGAAACGGAAAACTTAATAGACCTTATCAGTAACAATAGCAAAGCCTTTGGCTATGTAGATTTACCTATTTATTTGCAATACTACCAAAAGAAGTACAATATCAAAAGGCAATTTTTGTTCAAAAATATTCGGGAGGGAAATGCTTTTATGCTACCTAAAAACCACGATTGGCACGAACCTATAAAAAGAATTACCAATAGTGCTCAATTTACCCTAGCGAAAAATAGAGTTTTGAAAGCCTATTTAGGACAAAAAAACTTGGAAGTGGTTTATGACATTTACGGCGGTAGAGGTGAGCAGAATATTATGCAAAAAGAAAAAGCTATCCAAGACCAACTACTACTTGAAAAACAACTTGAAAATGAAAAACAACATAGGCTTTGGCTTACGTCTGTGATTGTTGCTATTACTATTATATTTGCAATTTTGGTGGTCTTGGGCATTTATTATTACCGATACTATATCAGAGAGCGAGATAACCAGATTTTGCGTATAAAAAATGAGGAAATTGAGCAGAAAAAAGCAGAAATTGAAGCCCAAAGAGATGAAATTGAAGAAAAAAACAAGAAAATCAGCGAGGCTTTATGGCAAATTCAGGAGCAGAAAAAACAATTAGAAGAACTTAACGAAAGCAAAGATAAGTTTTTTTCAATCATTGCTCACGACTTGCGTAGCCCTATCAATTCGCTTTTGGGCTTTACGAGCTTGCTTTCCAATTATGCCGATGCAATGACCAAAGAGGAAGTCAAGAAAATTTCTAACGACCTCAATCTTTCTCTGAAAAACGTTTTACAACTCATAGAAGACCTGCTCACTTGGGCAAGAAGCCAAATGGGACGTGTAGAGTTTAACCCCAAAGTAATGGTTCTCAATGAGGTGATACGCGAAGAGCTGGAGCTTTCTGCAATTCTTTTTGAAAAAAAGGAAATTTCACTGAAATACGAAATTCAGCCTTTGCTAATGACCTACACAGACCCCAATCACGTGAAGTTTGTTTTAAGAAACTTACTTACCAATGCCTTAAAATTTACAAGCAGAAAGGGAAATGTTTGGCTAAGAGCCTACGAGCAAAATAACAAAATTTGGGTAGAAGTAGAAGATAATGGCGTAGGTATGCCCGATAGTCTGAAAGAAAAACTTTTCCAAATTGGTGGTGTAAAAAGCTCTAAGGGAACAGACAACGAACAAGGTACAGGACTCGGATTGCTTTTGTGTAAAGAGTTTATACGAAAAAATAATGGCGAAATTTGGGCAGAAAGCGAGGAAGGCAAGGGTAGCAAATTTATTTTTACCCTAAATAAAGCAGAATAACAAAATTTATCCCAAATTTGCCTTCCAAAAACTTTCAAACCTTCAAATCTGCTTTCTAGAATGTTTTTTTTAGTTGCTCTGGCTCTTTCTGCGAGCCTTTTTCTTATTTTTAGGAGTTTTCAGAAGTTTCGCATTCATACTTTTCAGGCGATTGTTTTTAATTATTGGACTTGCGTACTAACTGCTCTTGTATATTTAGGCGATTTTTCAGCCTTACAGCACATTGCTTGGGAAAATCTGTGGGTAAAAGTTCCTTTGGGTTTGGGTTTGCTTTTTATTAGCACGTTTTATCTGATGGGGTATGTAGCTCAAAACATCAGTGTGGCGGCTTCTTCGGTGGCTTCCAAAATTTCTCTGATTATTCCCGTAATAGTGAATTTGCTTTTTTTCAAACACCAGCAAACTTTTGATTGGCTCAATTATGTAGGTTTGGCTTTGGTATTTTTGGCAATATTTCTGACTTCTTACCGCTCAAAGAGTGTTCAGAATACAAGCAATACGAATTTTTTGAAAAGTTTTGTGCTGATTGTGGCAATTTTTTTGATGAGCGGTGCGATTGATACGAGTATCAATTGGGTAAGTAGTATTTCGGCAACCGATAAGACCTCACAAGCCTTGTTTTCTATGCTGATTTTTGCCGTTGCGGGTGTAGTGGGTATACTGATTTTAGTTAGGCAAGTGCTTGCTAAGCAAACCAAAATTACCTTACCTAATATATTTGCAGGTGTGATTTTAGGAGTGGTCAATTACTTTTCTGTGATTTTTATGATGATTTCTTTGCAAAAAGAGTTTGCAGGCAATGGAGCTTTTTTCTTCCCACTTTTCAATATTGCAATTATTGTGCTTTCTACTTTTCTGGCGATACTACTTTTCAATGAAAAACTGAATACAGCGAATCGTTTGGGTATTTTGGTAGCTATACTGGCAATTTTGGCAATGGCACATCAGCATATAAGTTGAATATTTGAGATGTAAGAAAATGAAAAGTGAAAAGCCTTATTATGCACTCAATTTCCCATAGGATAACTAAACATAAGCAGAATACCTGCTACACGCATTTTGTCATCGCCAAAGGTAGGGTTGCTACCTTCAAAAAAATCTTGATACATACGAACTTCAAATTTCAAAGGTTTAGAACCATTTTCTACATATACCCCCAAACCGCCCATCAGCCCAAAACTTACAGGCGAAAGATTGATAGGACGTAAAATCTGAAAAGGAGGCGGTACATTAAACTTATACTTGGCGGCTATTGCAATAAGAGCATTGCCGCCCAATTGGATAAATGGACGCACCTTTTTACCCTCTAAAAACCTAAACTCTGCGTAAAGTGGCACATTGATACCGCTATACTTAATTTCAATAACACCATCATCAGAAAGGGCATTTCTGTACAGGTAGGTAAGGTCGGCAAGCATACTAAAATTTTTGCTATAATTGATACTTCCATAGAAACCTGCCACAAAACTGGCTTGCCAATTAAATATTGCTGAGCCGTACAAAAAGGCATTGGCATCAGTGGCAAAGCTACGATAGGCATACTCTTGCAAGCCGCCACCTGCTTTCAAGCCCCAACTTAAATTATCACGCTTTTTTATTTTTTCGGGTTCGTAATAGCGGAAATATGGTATTTTTTCATCAATGCAATGATTGTAGTGCGAAACCAAATCCATTAGGTAATCTTGTCGGTAGAGTTTGCTTTCTGCGGGCAGATAGCGTTCTTTGTTGAAACCGGGGCAATCGGTGAAGTGGGTTTCTACAAAGCTATTCAAATTATCTCGGCTTACGGCGAAGTTTTTTCCGTTTTTACTAATAAAAAAATCAGGGTTACCCTCGCTATCTACGCCTTTATAGAGTTTGATTTTACCATTTACCAAAATTTCTTGCAAAAGCAGTTGTTCTGTTCCCCCATCTTTTTCTACGGGAAGCGAAAGATACTGATTACCAATGAAAAAAGAGCGAACCTGATTGGGCTTCAAGATAATTTCATCTGTGCTTTCGGGAGCGAGTTTGTAGGTGAGTTGGTAGGCATTGGTATTTTTGAAAGCCTTGCGAATGTAAATGCGAAGTGTATCGCCACTGGCAAGCACTAAAATATCTTGGGCAAAATTTTTTAGAGAAAAAAGCATCAAAACGAGTAGAAAAATACTTCTGTTCATAGCAAATTGTTTTTTGTAATTATTTTACGTTCAAAAAATTGAAAGTTCAAGAGTTTGAGGTAAAAGTTTTATTCCGTCTAAATATTCAATTATCCTAAATCCTGTTTCCTGTTCTTAAACAATTACGTTTTTTTAGAGTTCAAAACTATCGCCTTTGCTGGGAATAATAGCCTGCGGATAGCCATTTTGAGCCAAAAAATCTTTGAAATCAATCATAGATTGCTCTTCGCCGTGTATGAGGAATATTTTTTGAAGTTTTTGGCTGTCTTGGGTTTGTACAAAATCCAGCAGGTCTTTTTGGTCGCCGTGTCCGCTAAATGTATCAATAGAGCAAATATTGGCATATACAGGTAGCTTTTTTTCGCCTATTTCCAAGGTTTTATCGCCGTGTAAAAGTTTGTAGCCCAGTGTGCCTTCGGCGGCAAAACCCACCAAAAGAATGGTTGCATAAGGGTTTTGAATATTTGCCTTGACGTGGTGTTCTACTCTTCCACCTTGCACCATTCCCGAAGAAGAAATAATAATGCAAGGCTCGGTATAGTTTGAAATTTGTTTGCTGGTGCGTAAATCTTCTACAAAAATCAGGTTTTCAAAGTCAAAAAGGCTTTTGTGTTCGGCATAAAATTGTTGAGCCTCCTCGTTGAGCAGACTTAAATAATGCTCATAGGCTTTTGTACTCTGATGAGCCAAGGGGCTATCGGAAAAAATCTTGATAGCAGGTAAACGCTTCTGCACGCTTAGCTTGTGTAAAGTATAAAGTAGGGCTTGCGTTCTGCCTACACTAAACGCAGGAATAATGAGCCTACCGGGAATTTCTACGCAAGTTTTTTGAATAATCTGAAAAAGCTCTTCTTCGGGGGGGAGATGTCTTTGATGCAAGCGATTGCCATAGGTGGTTTCGCATACGAGGTAGTCGGCTTGTGGTGGAATTTCAGGATTGGGGAGTAAAGGGTAATTTTTTCTACCAATATCACCAGAAAACAAGATTTTTTTCCAAGTGCCATTTTCTTTTACTTCCAAAAATACATTCGCGGCTCCAAGCAAATGCCCCGTAGGAATCAGCGTAACGTAAATATCTTTCGTAATGGCAAAGCGTCTGTTGAACTGCAAAGGGAAAAAATGCTCATCAGTGTCATCTACGTGTTTGGGTAAAAACCACTCAGACTTGACCGAAGGAGAAGCATACTTGTTGTTTTTTTTATGGTTTTTTTTGATTTTTTTTTGATATAGCATTGCCGAATCGTGCAGAAGCAAATACGTGAGTTTTTGTGTAGCCGAAGTAGCAATGATTTGCCCTTCAAAGCCTTCTCGTACCAAATTGGGCAAGTTGCCCGAATGGTCTATATGGGCGTGTGTAAGCACTACGGCATTGATAAGAGAGGGTTCAAAGGGAAAAAGACTTTGATAGTATGAACTTGTATTTTCAGCAGAGTTTTTATCTTTTTCAAAATCCAGTCCGCAATCTATGAGAAGTTTGTAGTCATCAATTTCAAGCAAGTACATACTGCCTGTAACTTGCCGAGTAGCCCCCCAAAAAGTAAGTTTCATTCCAGCAAAAACAAGGTTTAATCAAACAAAACCGCAAGCAAATAAAATTCACTGAATTTTGCAAAAGAAAGAAGGAAATTTTGAAATATTTGAAAATTGCTGTTCAAGTTTCTATATCTATGCAGGCTAATTTATATGAACCTTTTTCTTGCTTGCTGTTTCTGCTAAAATCTTTTCCTTTTTTTGAAACGGAAAGTCTTTTTTTTAATTTTGCAAGGCAACCTACAACTCTATGCTTCAATTTCAGGAGATTTCGGCTTTGCAAAATTTTCTTTGGCAAAAACGAAAAGCAGACAAAAAAATAGGTTTTGTGCCTACTATGGGGGCTTTGCACGAAGGTCATCTTTCTCTGATACGCCTTTCCAAACAAGAAAATGATGTTACCGTGTGTAGCGTATTTGTCAATCCGACACAATTCAATAATGCCGAAGACTTGGCAAAATATCCGCGTACCTTAGAAAAAGATGCCCAAATGCTTGAAAGTGTTGGCTGTGAGGTGCTTTTTATTCCAGAGGTAGCCACAATGTATCCTGAAAAAACAACCTTACAATTTCATTTTGGGCATTTGGAAAATGTAATGGAAGGAAAATTCCGTAAGGGACATTTCAACGGGGTGGCACTCGTAGTTTCTAAACTTTTTCATATTGTACAACCTCATAAGGCATATTTCGGGCAAAAAGACTTGCAACAATTCGCTATTATCAGAACCCTTGTGCAAGATTTAATGTTCCCTTTGGAACTGGTGCGTTGCCCGATAGTCAGAGAGGCAAATGGCTTGGCAATGTCTTCTCGTAACCAAAGACTCAACCAGCAAGAGCAAGAAATAGCTTCACATCTTTACAAGGCTTTGCAAAAAGCAGAAAGTATGCTTTCAAGCCATTCTGTAAAGCAAATTGAAAAAGCTGTGAAAGACTATTTGCTCAATATTGGGGGGATAGAGCTGGAATATTTTGAGGTTGCAGATGCCAATACCTTGCAAATTATTGAGGATTTGAGTGGCTTTCGTGGCGATATAGCTTTGTGCATTGCCGCTTATGTTTCGGGAGTACGCCTGATAGATAACCTGATTGTAGAAAAATTCGGTATGCTCAACTAAAAAATCAAGTGCCGTAAATCTTGTGAATCATTAAAATCATACTGAAAAGTGAATATCCTGCAAACCATAGATACTTGGGACAAAAGCGTAGTTGCTTGGGTAAATGCTCATCATACGGCTTGGCTGGATAGTATTATGGTATTTGCAAGTAAAACCAATGTATGGATACCTTTTTATGCTGTTTTACTGATTTTGCTTATCCGTATTCACAAACAAAAAAGTGTTTTTTTCGTTTTAGGGATAGCCCTCGTAATAACTTTGGCAGACCAAACGACTTCCTCTTTGATGAAGCCTTTTTTTGGACGTTTGCGACCTTGCCACTGGCAAGGCTGGCAAGTAGTTTTGCATTTGCCCGATGGCTGTGGTGGCGATTTTGGATTTGCCTCCTCTCACGCCGCTAATACTTTCGGCTTGGCAATGTTTTGGTGGCTTTGGCTCAAAAAATTTTACCGAATGGCTTGGCTTTTATTTCTATGGGCGGGGGTAGTTTCGTTTAGCAGAGTGTATTTAGCCGCTCATTATCCTACTGATGTCTTGGTAGGGGCTATTTTGGGGGCTTTTTTTGCTTGGGCTGTTTTCAAGTTTCCCGAAAAAATCCTGAAAGTTTAGTTGTATGCAAGAAAATAACGATTTTATCAATCCTATTGATAAAGACAAAACCGCAGAAAATCCGCATTTACTTCCTTATGCACACACACGCGGCGGAGTAGTAGTGAAGCCCGAAGATATGGGTAAAACCAAAGGAAAGGCTCTTTCGGCAATGCACGAGCAAACCGAAAAGCAAATGGGCTTTTTGTACGAGCAAATGCAACTTCTCGTAGAACAAGCCAAACGTGTGCAAGAACGCAAAGTGATTTCCGAAAAAATTTACAATGCACAAATAGGTTTTGAGCCTATTATTGGGCAGGCATACTATCTTTATCAAAAAATAGACGGCTCTTATGTGCTTTCTATGGTTTCTCCCGAAGAGTGGGGGGCTAAAATGCCTTATGAAAAATACTCTGCCAAAGTAACCCTGCTTGCCGACCATACTTGGGACGTGCTGGAAAATAAAGAATACATTGAATACGAGTAAATTTTGATGTTCAAAAACTTTATGAAAATACCATTCACAAAATATCAAGGCACGGGAAACGATTTTGTAATGATTGACAACCGAAGCCTTTTTTTTTCGAAAGATACAGATTTGATTGCTCATCTTTGTCATCGCCGATTTGGTATAGGAGCCGATGGGCTTATCTTGATTGAGTATGAAACCTCTACTCCTGCCGATTTCCGAATGGTATATTACAATGCCAACGGAAAAGAAGGCTCAATGTGTGGCAATGGAGGCAGATGTGCGGTAGCTTTTGCCAAAAGTTTGGGACTTTTTGAAAAAGAAACGCAATTTTTGGCTGTAGATGGCTTTCACGAGGCTTTTTTCAAAGAAAAGCTCGTGTATCTGAAAATGAAAGATGTAAGCGAAATTGAGAAAAATGCAGAAGGCTACTATTTTTTAGATACAGGCTCGCCGCATTATGTAGAATTTGTGCAGAATTTAGAAAAAATGAATGTTTTTGAGAAAGGTAAAGCTATTCGCTATAACGAGCGTTTTTGCGAAAAGGGCACAAATGTAAATTTTGTGGAAGTTTTGGGTGAAAATTTGTTGCGTGTACGCACTTACGAAAGAGGTGTAGAAGACGAAACTTATTCTTGTGGAACAGGGGTTACGGCATCGGCACTGGTCTATGCGATGCAAAAGCAAAATTTACAAGAGGTTCAAATTAAAACATTAGGTGGAGATTTGTGGGTGAGCTTTCAGCAAAGAAATGGCAATTTCTATGATATTTTTTTGGCAGGTAAAGCTGAAAAAGTCTTTGAAGGACAAATAGAAGTGTAGATAGTAAAGCAAAAAATAAAAAAGGGCATCAAAAATTGTTGCCCCTTTCCAGTTAAACAAAAATTGAACACTATGCATTTGTATTACGTTTGAAAATCCTTATTTGTTGCATTTTTGGTAAAAAATTTTTTATTTTTTTTACATTTTTTTGTAAGTTGTTGAAAATCAGTGTTTAGCTATTTTTCATTTTTTTCGTTATAGGTACGAATGGGGTGGCGTTTGAAGGGGCGAGTTTCGTCGAAAAGTTTGCGATAAGTTACGTGTTTTTTGCATACGCTAAACTCTAAGTTTTCCATTAGTTTGAGCATAGGCGGGTTAAAATCGCCAATCCAATTCAGTTCTAAATCGGAGTAGGGGAAGTCAGGTTTGGCGGTTTCGCGTTCCAAACAAACCGAAAGAGCGGCGTCCAAGCCTTTGGCGTGATGAGCTTTTACCACAGCAAAACCTACCCCCAATACACGCGTACAAGCTCCCTTCCAACGATAATACAAAAATTTCAACTTGCCCCAAAAGTCTAATTTGCCATCTACATAGCGAAAAATCTGATTAAGTTCGGGTAAAAATATACCAAAGGCAACGGGTTCATTTTTGTAATAACCGAAAGTAATAAGCCTTTCATCAATAACAGGCTTCATTTTTTTCATCATTTTTTCGGCTTCTTGTTCTGTCATTGCGGGTATGCCTTCGGTAAGGGCAAAGCTATTGTTGTAAATTTGCCTGAAGTCTTGGGCAAACTTTTTCAAGTGCTTGATGCGAATATTCTCAAAACGATAGTTGCTATCAGCAAAAACTCGGTTGGCTTTGGCGTGTACTTTTTCACTTACACCATATACTTTGCGAAAAAAAGTATACTGATTGAAATACACCTGAAAGCCATAATTTTCAAAAAAACGCTGATAATAAGGGAAATTATAGTTTTGCTGATAATTTGGCTCTCTTTCAAAACCTTCTACCAAAACACCCCAAAATTTATCTCGCCCTCCAAAATTGATAGAGCCGTCCATTGCTTCACAGCCTCGCTCCGAAAGCCACTGCTTGCAGGTATCAAAAAGCCTGAAAGCGGCTTGCTCGTCTTCAATACATTCAAAAAAACCTATGCCACCTGTGGGTTGGTCGTTGTTTTTGAGTTTGGTTTTTTCGTTGATAAAAACAGCTACTCTGCCAAGTGTTTCACCGCTGGCATTTTGTAAAATAAAACGCTCACATTCGCCGTGCTGAAAGGCGGGATTGACATTTTTATCAAAAACGCCTCTTACATCTTTTTCCAAAGGGCGAATCCATTGTTTGCAATGGGCGTATAGTTTTTGGGGAAATGCAAAAAATTTTTCTTCGTCAGAGCTATTCTGAACCTTTTGGATTTGCATACAAATAAGTTTTGTGGTAATTATTTACGTTCAAAGTGTTTGAAGGTTCAAGAGTTTAGGAGGAAAATTCTACTTCCTCTAAATATCCAATGTTCTAAATCTCGTTTCCTGTTTCTATACTACAAATTAGACCTACACAATTACGTTTCGTGGTTGAGTAATTGCGTAGTTTCTGTAAGCAAGTTCATTTATACTCTTGCTTTGGAAGCCATCGGGAAACGCATACGATATTCTACACTGATAGCCCCTTTGCTGATGTTGAGCAATTTGTTTTTTAGCATACGTTTTTTGAGAGGGGGCAGGTAATCTACAAAAAGTATGCCTTCGATGTGGTCGTATTCGTGCTGAATGATACGAGCCGCCATACCTG
>NZ_JBRCWE010000073.1:0-46029 GCF_053497555.1 Raineya sp.
CAAGTTTTTTGTCATTTTGCTTAATTTTCTTGCAAATTTTTTTGCGTTTTTTTACGAATAAAATTTTGATTATCAAACTATTAGATACTTTTTAAGGGACGACAATTTAGTTTTCAAGTTTCTATCTCTTTGCATCAAGAAACAGCTAAAAAATCCCTACTCCTATCACAAGTAGTTGCGAATCAGGTGCTTTTTGATTAGAAAAGAGCGTTGTAAGGTCGTAGCGGGCAAAAAGGCGATAAATTTTGAAAAAAACTTCTACCTGCCCCCCTACTCGCAAAGGTCGTAAATGATAATCTGAAAAGTTTTTGATTTTTATCTTTTCGCCTGCACTATCCTCATAGCGTAATTTGGTAAAACTGCTCAAACGAATATCTGCATAGCCTCCTATCCCTACTCTCCAAAAAGGTCTAAAATTTTTGTAAAACATCAAAGGAATACTCAAATTCGCTATGGTCAGTTTGCTTTGCCTGATATTTGTGCCACTAATAGGCAAATAAGCAATACTATCACGAGTACGCACAAGGGTTCTATCTTCGGCAAAAGCCAAATTGTTCCAAGTAAATTCTATCCCCAAAGCAATATTACCCTGAATTTTCCGAATCTGATGCGAGTAAAGCAAACCTACACTCCAAAAACGACTATTCAAGGTTTCCAAAGAATAAAAATCACCTTGCGGAAAATGCAAACCTACACTTACACGTGGCAAGACTATCCGCATATCTACACTATCCTTTTCGCCAAAATATACTTCATAGATTTTTTTACCCTTATCCCAATATTGAATGGTATCTTGGGCAAAAGTTGTTTGGAAAAGTAATAGCACAAAAAAAGCAAGAAAAAAATATCTCGGAAGCATAAAATCTTATAGTTTTGTGCCAAATTTAAGAAAATGCAATTAGCAGAGCAAAAACCCATCGGGATTTTTGATAGCGGTATTGGTGGCTTGACGGTAATGCGAGCCGTCAGAAAACTTTTGCCTAATGAAGATATTATTTATTTTGGCGATACCGCCCACCTGCCCTATGGCGATAAATCTACTGAGGCAATTCAATCTTATTCTATTAAAATTGTTAATTTTTTACTCTCCAAAGAGTGTAAAGTCATACTGATTGCTTGCAACTCGGCTTCGGCGGCGGCGTACAAACTTCTCAAAGAATACGTAGGTAGCAAAGCAAGTGTACTAAATGTAATTGACCCAATGATTAGCCTCGTGGCTGAAAAATACGCTGGCAAAACTATCGGACTGATTGGCACAAAACGCACTATACATTCCAAAGTTTATGAAAAAAAAATCAATGATTTAGGCTTGGGCATTACGCTAAAATCATTAGCAACCCCTTTGCTTGCCCCTATGATTGAGGAAGGTTACCTCAATAACCCCATTTTGCACCAAACCCTTGCCGACTACCTCTCTCGCCCCGAACTTTCGGGCATTGAGGCTCTCATTTTGGGTTGCACGCACTACCCCCTGATACGCAAAGAGATAGAAGATTTTTATCAAGGAAAAGTAGCTGTTTTAGACTCTTCGCAGGCAGTTGCAGGAAGTCTAAAAAACCTCCTGGAAAGCAAAAAACTATTGAATCTACAACAAAAAACAGGCAAAAGCAGTTTTTTTATTTCAGATTATACACAATCTTTTGAAGACGCCGCCATACTCTTTTTTGGCGAAAACGTGCGTTTAGAGCATTATCCTTTGTGGGAGTAAATTGCCATTTTGAAAAAAATTTGGTAGCTTTGTAAAAACTCAGAAACTATGTACACTTACAGAATAATCTTACAAAAAGAGCCTGAAGGAGGTTATACCGTTTTTGTTCCAGCTTTAGCTGGCTGTATCACTTATGGCGAGAACATAGATGAAGCTATTGAAATGGCAAAAGAAGCCATTGAAGTCTATATTGAAGAACTTAAAGACAGAGGTGAGCCAATTCCTGACGATAGCAATACCCTTGAATATTCTTTGAGTTTAGAAGTAGAAAAAGTATGAATTTGAGTCCAAAGTATTTGATTGAGGTTTTAGAGAGAAATGGATTTGTATTTAGACGTTCAAAAGGCTCTCATCACATATATTACAATGCACAAACTAATAGAACGGTCGTTGTTCCAATTCACGGAAACAAAGACCTTAAAAAAGGAACTTTTTTCAGTATTCTTAAACAGGCAGGTATTGAAAAAAATGAAATAGAGTAAATCTAACATTCTCTCCCAATCAGTTATGTCTAAACATTTACTACTCCAAGCCGCTCGTGGCGAAGCGGTTTCTCGTGTGCCTGTGTGGCTAATGCGTCAGGCGGGCAGAGTTCTTACAGAATACCGAGCCGTCAGGGATAAATTCAAAAACTTTGTGGAATTTGTCAAAAATCCCCAAGCCGCCGCCGAAGTAACTATCCAACCCGTAGAAATTTTCGGTGTAGATGCCGCTATTATCTTCTCGGATATTTTGGTTATCCCCGAAGCAATGGGGTTGCCTTATGAAATGCAAGAAAAAAAAGGTCCTTATTTTCCGCAAACTATCCAAAGCGAAGCCGACCTAAAAAAACTACGCCTCGCCGACCCCGAAAACGACTTGCAGTATGTTCTGCAAGCCATTCGCCTTACCAAAGAAGGGCTTTCGAATAGAGTTCCGCTTATTGGCTTTGCAGGAGCTCCTTTCACTATTTTTTGCTATATGACCGAAGGAGCAGGCTCTAAAACTTTTTCCAAAGCAAAAAAAATGCTTTACACCGAGCCAAGCCTTTCGCATAAACTCTTGGAAATGATTACCCAAAGTACCATAGCCTACCTAAAAGCACAAATCCGTGCAGGAGCAGATTTGGTACAAATCTTTGACTCCTGGGCAGGAATTTTATCGCCAAGTCAGTATAGTGAGTTTTCGCTTGCTTATATTCGTAAAATTTGTGAGGCAATTACCGAAGTGCCTGTTACGGTGTTTGCCAAAGGAGCATTTTTTGCTCGTGCCGAAATGAACGTCTTGCCTTGCAGTGTAGTAGGTTTGGATTGGAATATGCCCATTGAGGAAAGCCGAACACTTATTCCCAATAAAACCCTGCAAGGAAATTTAGACCCTTGTGCTTTGTATGGCAGTTTTGGTGAAATTGAAAAAGCTACTAAGGAAATGCTTTTGGCTTTTGGCAAAAATCGCTACATTGCCAATCTCGGACACGGCTTGTACCCCGACATTGAACGAGAAAAAGTAAAATGTTTTGTAGAAACTGTCAAAAATTTCGTATTTTAGGCACGGAAATTGTGATTTTGCAAGAAAAAATATCAAGAATGTACCCGCTTAAAATATTGCTTTTCCTGCTTTTTGCTTGCTTGCAATCTCTTTTTGCCCAAGAATTGCAGTTTGAAGTAATTATCAACGACAGGCAAGTCGCTACTTCGCAGGTAGGTGTGAATAATAAGGAAGTTGTTCAGACTTTACAAAAAAACATCACCGATTTTTTTAATAACCGCAAATGGACAAATGATAGTTACGAAGCCAACGAAAAAATCAAAGGCAGATTGCAAATAAACTTGGTACAAGCAGATTTTGCAAGTGGAATTTTCAAGGCAAATGCACAAATTCAGGCTTTACGACCTGTCTATAATTCTGCTTACGAAACCATTCTTTTCAGCTATGTAGATAGAAACTTTAATTTCAATTTTCTTGCTTCGCAACCGCTGGATTTGAACTTTAATGAAAACGTATATTTCAGCAATTTAAGCTCGCTTTTAGGCTATTATGCCTACATCATTTTGGCAATGGATTACGACAGCTTTTCCAAAAATGGTGGTAAAGATTATGTAGAAAAAGCCTTTATTGTTGCCAATACTGCCCAAGGAGCAGGTGCCGAAGGCTGGGGACAAGGCGATATTCGCGACCGCTTTTGGCTTGTAGAAAATCTGCAAAGCCAACAAATGCAAACCATACGCGAGGCTCTCTACAAGTACCACCGCAAAGGATTAGACATTTATCAAGAAAAAAGAGGCGAAGCCCGCAAAGCTACCACAGAACTCCTGCAAGAAATGAACAAAGTTGCCCAAGTGCGTCCAAATGCCTTACTGATAAATGTTATCTTTGATGCCAAATTCCAAGAGTTTTACAATATTTTCAAAGATGGCTCACGCGAAGAAAAACAAGAAGCCTATACCCTTTTAAGCCGCTTAGACCCTTCAAGAGCCAATTTTTATGCGAGATTGTTGCAGTAATGCTTAAGAAACAAGGAAAAAAGACCATTAACCCCAAAAATTCAAACTTTTCAAAACTAAATTTTGAACCTTTCACCAAATATTTTACGCTATGAGCAAAGAAGAAATATTAAAAGCTATCAACGAAAGACAAAAAAACACGATGTCGGAATATTTAGGTATAGAATTTACAGATGTAGGCGAAAATTATCTTTGTGCCAAAATGCCTGTAACCGAAAAAACTATCCAACCGATGGGCATTTTGCACGGAGGGGCATCTGTGGTACTTGCAGAAACTTTGGGCAGTGTAGCCGCAAACTTTGCAGTAGATAGAGAAAAATACTATTGTGTAGGTTTGGAAATCAATGCCAATCACATTCGCAGTGTAAAAAAAGGTGAATGGGTATATGGGAAAGCCTCTGCCCTGCATTTAGGTAAAACTACCCAAGTATGGGAAATTCGCTTGCACAACGAAGAAGGTAAAACTACCTGCATCAGTCGCCTCACAATGGCAGTGCTGGAAAGGAAAGGGTAAAGTTCATTTTGTCATAAGCTCCAAATCAAAAGCCCTTGTCATTATACTTGACAAGGGCTTTTGGTTTATCAAATTTTCAAAACTTATCTTTTCAGCACTAATCTTTTAGCGGTTTTTTTGTCGTTGCTGATGAGTTCGTAAATATAGATGCCATTGGGCAAAGAAGCATCAGCTTGCCAAGTAATTTCGTGCTTGCCTGCGTCCAGATGTGAAAGGTTCTCGCTATACACTTTCTTTCCTGTAAAATCGTAGATATTGAGGAAATGTACGCCTTTTTTCTGTATTTCAAAATGAATTTGAGCTTTATCGCTTACCACAGGGTTAGGATAAGCCACCAATCCGTCCAAGTTGTTTTCTACTTGTACACCTTTTTCAGAAGGCACAATAGCGATACTCGTAACAATAGAACGCGTAACATCTTTGCCTTTTACCTGAATAGCCACATTATACACACCCGCAGGTAATGTACCTCTTTGCTGAGCAACGAATTGCCCATTTTTCTTTGTAAATTTCAAGGCACTGCTGATTTGGCTATTATCATCAGAGCCATCAGCATTCAGTGTTCTCATCAAAGTACCTGAAACGCTTTCTATTTCAGCACCATCAAGGCTTACAAAGAAATTCATATTTTCACCCTCTTCGTAAGTATATTTTTCATTGCTCAAATCGGTGCGAAGTGTAGCTGTAATGTTTCTATCAGTTTCTACAACAGCAAAGTAAGGCTTATCAGAACTTAACTCATAAGTAGCCGAAGGGCTATATTGCTCAAAATCGTAGATTTTTACATTTTTTTCAGGAGAGCTATACACATTGTCTGTGGTAGCCTCAACATTTCCTTTGGTAGCAATTCTGATAACAAAGCCATTTTCCTGATACACGCGAATTCTTACTTTGCTTGCATTGTGAATGATTACACTTCTATTGCCTTGGTCAGCACTCAAAAACTCGCCACTGCTTTGTACTACGGCAAAAGGATTATATTTTTCGGTAGCTACTTCGCTGTTATCTATCTCTCTTGTCAAAGAACTGGGCAATTGAGGTTTGATATGATTCCACATAGGCGTACCTTTGGCAATATCAAAGTGATGTACATTGCCGCGTGAATCGTTACAGCTAAAAATAACAGCCGAGTTAGGGCGGCGAGTGCTATTGTAATTTACAACACCATCATTGCCACACTGAGAGCTACCTCCACCATTCCAGCTCAGATACACACCCGAAACCCACAAAGAACCATAATAATTCCAACTTCCATAAGTTCTAAAATTGGTATTCGGGCGATTGGGGTGATTATCGGTTTGGCTTCTGAAATTAGCCATATTGCCTGTTTGCAAAGATTTGGTTGCGTTGTTGTTTTGTCCGAAAATAGCTCCAAGCCAAGAAGTCCAACCGCTGGAAGCCAAATCAGCAAGCGGCGTACCCCAATGAGGCGAACCCAAGGTAATTACTCTCTCTACTCTATTCCAAGCCCCATAATGAACAAGAGCCGCATCGCTATCTACACCACCTTTGCTGTGTGCAATTACTACTACTCTATTCACACGATAATGATTGCGAATAGTATTGAGCATATTGGCAAAAAGTTGTCCGTTTGTCCACATATTTTGGTCGGGGTGAACGGAAACGAATGCCGTACGATAGCCATCAGCAAAGGCTTTGCTGTACATATCGTTATCTTGCCACCAAGTGCTGGCACTGCTATTGTAGCCGTGTATAAACACAAGCACAGGTTTGGTACCGTGATTGGCAGGTACTGCACCATAATAAATAGTGCCAACGTCGTTGCTACCTCCTGTTGAGCCGCCTTGTACTGCAAGCATTTCGGAAGGGGCAGGCAACTGAATCTCTTTTTGGGCAAATGCCACAGTTGAAATCAATAAGCAAACGAAGATTGTGCGAAGAGCAAACATATTTGTTTGGGTTTAATTGGCTTTTGTGTAATTTACGCTCCAAAATTGCAAGTATTTTTTCAAACTTCCAAAAAAAATTTCATTTTTTTCTCAAAAAAAATCAAAAAATAATGAAATAATGCAAAATACCCATATAAATAGTATGCAAGCAAACTTGTAATACATACTCAAAAATTAAACCAAAATATACAAACTTATAGTATTGTTTTTTTTGTAATTATGTACATTCCCACAAATGTAGCAAGCGATGATGTCGCTCATAGCAACATCATCGCTTGCATTCCAAAAAATTACCCGAAACTTCATTTTTTTGCATAGAATTTTTTAAGGAGCGACTACAATAAAACCTTATTACCTACTACTTTTCAAAAATAAAACATTGAAAATGAATATTTTGAAAAAATATTGCCAAAAAACATAAATAAATATTTGCATATATCGGAAACTTATATTATCTTTGCATCAGAATTTCATCACAACTCCAACCCAAATTTTATGTTAGTAGAAGTTTTGAATTTTGAGCCCGAAAAATTAGAAAAAGCCGCTTACATTCTAAAAGCGATTGCTCACCCTGTACGTATTCAAATCATTGCTTTGCTCAATGAAAACAAGCGTATGAATGTATCGGAGCTATTAGAAATTATTGGTATTGACCAAGGTCTGCTCTCTCACCACCTTATCAATATGAAAGATAAAGGTATCTTGGGTTGTGAAAGAGAAGGAAAAAATATCTATTATTTTATCAAAGAAACTGCCATTGTAGGCGTTTTGGATTGCATTAGAAAGTGTAAAATATAATCTTTTGAAAAAATTTCATTGAAAAATGAACTTTTGAAAATTCTTTTGAGTTTTACATATAAACAGATAAACATAAATAGATATGCAAGAAATAATCGGTTACATTTTAGCTTCTTTAATTGGAATATCATTGGGTTTAATTGGTGGAGGTGGTTCAATACTTACCGTGCCTGTGCTGGTATATGTGATGGGTGTCAATCCTACGCTTTCTACGGCTTACTCCTTATTTATAGTGGGCATTACAGCACTGGTAGGCTCTTTCACTTATTTCCAAAAGAAACTGATTAGCCTGAAAACCGCAGTAGTTTTTTCTGTACCTTCTTTTGTTTCTGTTTTTGCAGTAAGAAAATATGTAGTACCTGCTATTCCCAAAGAAATTTTACATATCGGGAGTTTTACACTGACCAAAGATATTTTCTTAATGGTAATTTTTGCCCTACTTATGATTTTCGCTTCAGTTTCAATGATAAAAGATAAGAAAAAAAGCAGTGAAAATACTGATGAAAATCAAGAACCTAAATTCAATTTTCCGCTTATATTTGTTGAGGGCTTGGTGGTAGGGGCTATTACGGGACTTGTAGGTGCAGGTGGAGGTTTTATGATTATTCCTGCACTGGTAGTATTTGCTAAACTGCCTATGAAAATGGCTGTCGGAACTTCATTACTTATTATTGCCGCCAAATCGCTCATTGGCTTTGTAGGAGATGTAATGAACCCCGAACTAACCATAGATTGGACTTTGCTCATCATATTCTCTCTGATAGCAACGGTAGGTATTTTTGTGGGTTCGTATCTTTCAAACTTTATCCCCGGAGCAAAACTCAAAAAGGCTTTCGGTTGGTTTGTGGCAGTAATGGGCGTGTATATTTTACTCAAAGAACTTTTGAAATAATAAAGAAAAGCAGGGGGAAAGGAAACATAGATATTTAGGTAAAACTATATCAACGCAAACTTTTGAACCTTAAACCCTTTGCAACTTTTGAATGTTAGTAATTACGAAATTTTTGCAATTTTACCTATAAATTTTAACCTAAAACCTCTACACGTATGAAAGTAGAACAAATTTACACAGGATGTTTGGCCCAAGGTGCTTACTACATCCAATCTGGCAACGAAGTGGCTATCATTGACCCTCTTCGTGAAGTAGATGCTTATATTCAAAAAGCTGAAAAAAATGGTGCGAAAATCAAGTATGTACTTGAAACGCACTTCCACGCCGATTTCGTTTCAGGACACTTGGATTTGGCAAAGAAAACAGGAGCTAAAATCGTTTTTGGTCCTAATGCCAAGCCTGCTTACGAGGCTTATATTGCCCAAGATGGTGAAGAATTACCTTTGGGAAATACCAAAATCAAAGTAATTCACACCCCCGGACATACAATGGAATCTACTTGCTTCTTACTTTACAATGAGCAAGGCAAAGAGTATGCTCTATTCACAGGCGACACTTTATTTATCGGCGATGTAGGTCGTCCTGATTTGGCTCAAAAAGTAAAAGACGACCTCACCCAAGAAAAACTTGCTAGCTATTTGTACGACTCGCTTCGCAATAAAATTATGCCTTTGCCTGATGACATCATTGTATATCCTGCTCACGGTGCGGGTTCGGCTTGCGGTAAAAATATGAGTAAAGAAACTTTTGACTCTCTCGGTCATCAGAAACAAGTAAACTATGCTTTACAACCTATGAGCCGTGAGGAGTTTATCCAAAAAGTTACCGAAGGATTGCTACCTCCTCCCTACTACTTCCCTCAGAACGTAGTAATGAACATCAAAGGCTATACCAGCTTTGATGATGTGATGAAAAATGCCTTGAAAGGACTCAGCCCCGATGAAATGGAAATGGTAGTAGAGGCTCACGGAGCTTTGGTACTTGATACCCGCAAACCCGATAACTTCGTGAAAGGTTTTGTACCTCGCTCTATCAATATCGGCTTGAATGGCGATTTTGCTGTGTGGGTAGGAACACTTATCACAGACATCAAACAGCCTCTTGTACTCGTAGCCGATGATGACAAGGTAGAAGAGTCTATCACCCGCTTGGCTCGTGTAGGTTATGAGAACGTTTTAGGATATTTGAAAGGAGGATTTGAGGCTTGGAAACAAGCAGGCAAAGAAGTTGATGAAATTGAAACCATCACTGCCCAGGAGCTTGAAGAACGCTTGAAAAAAGAAGGCGACAAAGCCAAAGTCATTGATGTTCGTAAGCTCGCCGAATACTACTCTCAGCACGTAGTAGATGCTACACACGCTCCTTTGGCTTACCTCAATGAGCATATGGCAGATTTTGCCCCCGATAAAACCAACTATGTACATTGTGCAGGTGGCTATCGTTCGGCTATTGCTTGCTCTATCCTCAAAGCCAGAGGTATCCACAACATAGTAAATATTGCAGGTGGTTTCAAAGCTATTTCCGAGCAAAGTCAAATCCCTGTTACTGACTATGTGTGTGCTTCAACAATGACACAACTATAAGATAAAATAGGATTTCGGAGGCAGGAGTTTCTCCTGCTTCCTTAACCCAAAAATAAACCCTAAGAGTTTTATGAAACAAATCGCTATTTTATCATTTGCTTTGCTAATGCTTCTGAGTGCTTGTAGCGAAGCCCAAAGAAAATCAGATAATCAAAACTCTACAACTATGTATAAAAACCTAAGTGCAAGTGAATTTGAAAAAGGTATGACTGCCTCTGATGCAGTGATTATTGATGTACGTACCCCTATGGAGTACAACGAAGGGCATATCAAGAATGCCAAATTGATAGACATTTATGGCAGAGATTTCGCCAGCGAAATTGAAAAACTGGATAGAAACAAAACTTATTATGTGTATTGCCGTAGCGGCAATAGAAGCAGTAGTGCCGCAGGATTTATGGTAAGCAAAGGTTTTACCAAAGTCTATAACCTTAACGGAGGCATTGGAGCTTGGCTTAGCAACGGAAAACCTTTGGAACGTTAAAAAAACTACAACTATGTTTGATTTCCTAAAAAATATTTTTGGAGGTGGCGGAAGCCAAGAAAATTTGGCACAAGCCATAGCAGAAGGTGCTTTTTTGGTAGATGTTCGCACCCCTGGCGAATTCAAGTCGGGCAGTGCCAAAGGAGCAGTAAATATTCCTTTGGATAGCTTGCAGGCAAATCTGCAAAGATTTAAGGGGAAGAATAAAATTGTTGTATTTTGTCGTAGTGGCAATCGTAGTGCTCAGGCAAAAGCCTTTTTGGAAAGAAATGGCTTTCAGAATGTAATCAATGGTGGCACTTGGCAAAATGTTGCTCAATACACGAAATAAGATGGTATATCTAAAAAAATATAAATTGTACATTCTTGGTGCTGTGTTAGGGGCTTTGGCAGGTTGGGCATACTGGTACTATGTAGGTTGCCATAGCGGTACTTGTGCTATCACTTCCAAACCCCTGAATAGCACGCTATACGGCTCGGTAATGGGTATGCTTTTTCTGGGGATTTTTGATAAATCAGATAGTCAGAAATAAATACCCAATACTCTGTACTAATTACTCTATACTAACTACTCAATACTAGGTACTCAAACTAAAAAACTATGTCTTTCCAAGAAATTATCAACTCCGAAAAACCCGTGCTTGTAGATTTTTCTGCCGAATGGTGCGGACCTTGCCGTATGCTTGCTCCTATTTTGCAAGAAGTAAAGGCTGAAATTGGCGATAAAGCCTCTATCATTAAGGTAGATGTAGATAGAAACCCACAAGCCGCCCAATACTACAATATTATGGGAGTGCCTACGCTCATTCTTTTCAAAAAAGGACAAATTCTTTGGCGACAAAGTGGGGTGGTTCCTAAAAATCTTTTGCTGAACGTTTTACAAAAATTTGCTTAAAATTTCTTGCAAACAAAAATATTTTTTAATATATTTGCATAGTTAAATATGCGTTTTTTAGCATACATTTGTATAAATGTATTTTCATAACTCTCAAATTTTATGGTAGCGACATCAGAGAAATTTCTTTGGCGAAAACTGGAATGGCAATTAGAACTTTGGAATTCAAAACTTCGCTCTTTTCTTTTGGGCGAAGATAGTTGGGAAAACTACTTGAAAAGTGGTAGTAAAGAGGAAAACACTTTTTTAGAGATTTTAGAACAGCTCAAAGAGCATAATCCTGAAATAGCTCAAACATTGACCACTAACTATGAAAACACAAAAATTTTTGCTCTAAAGCTGATAGAAATGAGAAAAAAAGGGTTCTCTTTATTAGAGATTGGAGAAAAGTACAAAGAATACGAGGAAAAATATTGCTTGCCTTTCAAAAGATTTTTACAAGAAAAGCAACAGGAACATTAAAATATCGCGAGTAATTGTGTGGTTCTAATTTGTAGAAACAGGAAACAAGAGTAGGAAACAGGATTTAGAACATTGGAGATTTAGAAGGAGCAGAATTTTTCCTCAAACTCTCGAAACCTTTTATACTCAATACTCATTACTCTGTACTAAACACCATTTTTGCTTATTAACCTTAAAAATTCAATCTGTATGGCAAAACATCATCAAATTATCGTAGTAGGTGGCGGGAACGCTGGTATCTCGGTTTCTGCCCAACTTTTGCGTAGAAATGGCAACTTGGATATTGCCATTATTGAGCCTTCGGATAAACACTACTATCAACCTGCTTGGACGCTGGTAGGAGGCGGCGATTTTGATATACTCAAAACCGTTCGCCCTATGGAAAGTGTGATGCCCCCCAAAGTAAAATGGATAAAAGAACGTTGTGCTTCTTTCCAGCCCGAAGAAAATCAGATAACACTTGCCAATGGCGAAAAACTAACTTACGATTTTCTTATTGTAGCGGCAGGCATTCAACTGGATTGGGATAAGGTAAAAGGCTTGAAAGAAACCTTGGGCAAAAATGGTGTGTGCAGTAATTATAGCTATGAAACTGCCCCCTATACTTTTGAGTGCATCAAGAATTTAAAGCAAGGGAAAGCCATTTTCCACAACCCTCATACGCCTGTGAAATGTGGAGGTGCTCCTCACAAAATAATGTATCTTGCCGCCGATTATTTCCGCAAGCACGGCGTTTTGGATAAAATTGATATTCAATATTGGAGCGGTGCCGCCAAACTTTTTGCCGTACCCAAATACGAAAAAACACTTTTGGAAGTAGTAAAACGTGGCAACATCAAGCTCAATTTTATGCAAAAATTGGAGGAGATTGATGCTCAAAACAAAAGAGCCCGTTTTGTAGGCATTGGGGAAAATAACAAAGACCAAGAAACTTGGGTAGAATACGATATGATTCACGTTACCCCTCCTCAATCTGCCCCCGATTTCATTAAGACAAGCCCTCTGGCTAATGCAGGCGGCTGGGTAGATGTCAATGTCAATACTTTACAGCACAATAAGTACAAAAATATTTTCTCTCTGGGCGATAGTTCGGGGCTTCCTACTTCCAAAACAGGTGCCGCCATACGCAAACAAGCTCCTATTTTGGTAGCCAATCTGATGAGTGCAATGGAAGGCAAGCCACTGGTAGCTTCTTACAACGGCTATACCTCCTGCCCTTTGGTTACAGGCTACGGAAAACTCGTACTTGCCGAATTTGACTATAACCAACAGCCACAGGAAACTTTCCCCTTCGACCAGTCCAAAGAGCGTTGGTCTATGTACCAACTCAAAAGACACGTGCTTCCTTGGTTATATTGGAACAAAATCTTGAAAGGGACAGCTTAATAAGCATACTTGTACAAAAGGCATACCCTCTTGGGTATGCTTTTGTTAAAAAAAATGCTAATATTTTTATATGTTAATTCGTATAATTTTACTAACTTTGCTCCCGATTTTCTCTACGGCTCAAACTCGTCAAGAGTTTTGGTCTAGGCTTACTATAAGCAAAAAAATTGATGAAAAGTGGAATTTGGGTGGAGATGTTCAATACAGAAGTCAGGAAAATTACCATTTGCCAAATAACCAACGCTTTGAAAACGATTTGTTGCAAAGTATTCGCCTGACAGCATTTTACAAAGTTTCTGAAAAGCACAAGCTCTCGCTTATCGCTTCACCCATTGTGTATTTCAGAAGTTTTGATATAAATAGTGAAGGCAATAGCACAGACCAAAGAGAATACAGATGGGTAGTAGGAATAATGCAACAATATACTATTTTGAAAAAAATTCATTTACGCAATCGTTTGCAGTACGAGATGCGTTTTTTGAGGATAGATAGCCCTAATATGACCTTGCAACATCGCCCTCGCTGGCAGTTGCAAGCTACGATTCCTCTTTGGAAAATAAATCAAAATTTCAGAATAAACTACCTTGTTTTTGATGAAATATTTGTAGCAAACCAAGAAAATCGTACATTTTTTGAACAAAACCGCTTTTACAACGCCTTGCAGTTCAGATACAATTTTGTAGAGCTGAATGTAGGTTTGCAGAAAAGTGTGCAGAAGGTACGTGAAGATTGGATAAGACGAAATCAGTGGCATATTTCAGCCAATTTTGTACTTTAATTTCAAAGCACTTAATAAAGAGTTTTACGCTTGTTAAATATAAAAATTTGCAATTTATGAACAACCGTCGCGACTTTCTGAAAAAAATGGGTGTAGTTACGAGCCTCTCGGCTTTGGGTATGCCTACGCTTTCGTTTAGCTTTGATGAAAAAAAGCAAAACACTCCTTCCGAAAAAGAAACCACAGAACGCACCAAAATCAGTATTTTTCAAACTACTGATGTGCATTGCCAAGTACACCCTCACGATGAGCTTTTTTGGGAAAATGGCAAAGCTGTTTTTCGCAAAACAGGAGGCTATGCCTACATCAAAACGCTCTTTGATAATTGGCGGAAAGAAAATCCTAATAGCTTTTTCATAGATACAGGTGATATGTTTCAGGGCAGTGAGCTATCTTCAAAAACTACGGGACAAGCTCTTGTGCCTATCCTCAATGCTATGGGCTACAATTTGTATTTGCCCGGCAACTGGGAAGTAGTTTATGGAAAACGAAATATGCGACACCTACTCGGCTCGCTCAATGCCCCCAAAGTTTGTGCCAATATGTACCACGATTTAGGAAATGGGCAAAAAGGCGAACTCATTTTCCCCCCCTACTACATTTGGTATGTCGCAGGTCTAAAAATTGGCTTTTTAGGCTATACAGACCCTCTAGTGCCTTTAAGACAATCTCCCAATTACAGCAAAGGTATCATTTACACCAAGCCCGAAGAAAATCTTAAACACTACGTAAATACATTACGCGAACACGAAAAATGTGATTTTATTGCTATCATTGCTCATTTAGGGCTTTCTCAGCAAATAGCTCTTGCCAACAATGTAGATTGCGATGGCGTAGATTATATTTTGGGTGGCGATACACACGAGCGTGTGCGTGAGCCTATTGTTTGCAAATATGCCAAAGTAGTAGAACCCGGTGCTTTTGGTTCTTTTGTAGGGCGTTTGGATTTATTTGTAGAAAATGGTAAAATTGTGGATACGAAATATGAACTTGTAGAAGTAGAAAGCCCTAAAATCAAGCCCGAACCCAATGTAGAAAAACTGGTTGAAGAAGCAGAAGAAAAGTTCAAAAAGGATTTAAGAGAAATAATCGGCTACAGCACTATTCCTTTATATCGTTATTTTGTTATTGAAAACCCCATTGATACAATGATTCTCAATGCACTTTCTTGGAATTTTCCTGAAATTGATATAGTGCTATCCAATGGTTTTCGTTTCTGCCCACCTTTGGCAACCAAAGACCATACGGGCAATATTCCTATTACAAGTTCTTACCTCTTTGATATGTTCCCTGTGGATAGCAATGCCAAAACAGCCAAAGTTACAGGAGAGCAAATCAAGAATTGGCTGGAAACAGAACTTAACAATGTTTTTGCCAAAAATGCTCACGAGCGTTTTGGAGGCTGGGTAGTAAAATTTAAAGGTATGAAAGTAAAATTCTATGCCTTTGGCGAAAAAGGAAAAAGAGTGCAAGAAATTACTATCAAAGGCAAGCCTATTGATTTACAAAAAACTTATACTATTATGGCTTGCGAAAGAGATGGCGACCCTGCTGATATTTTGTGTAGAATTAAGGGAGTTTCTGAACCAAGAATTTTACCTAAAACCTTGCACCAGATTATGCGAGATTATTTGAAAAAGAATTCGCCTGTTACCCCCAAACCTGAAAAAAATGCTATCGCTCTTGATGCCCCTGATACTTTGCTCACACAAGTAACAGGCGTAGATTACACTTTCAGATAAAATGCAGGATAGCAATTCAATTTTCAACCCTTAAATTTTTGAACATTCAAGGCTTGAACTTAACTGATAAAAACTATGAACAGCGACAATCAAAACAACGATAACCTCATTCTTACCATTGTAAAAGCTACGCAAGCTATTGTACTCTTGTTTGTGCTGGCTATTTTGGTAGTTGTAATTGGCATTATAGAAGCTAATACACACGCCCTCTACAAAGCCTTCAACCAGCCTGAAATAACTGCAACTGATAGCTCGGCACAAAAACAAGAAGCTAAACCCGACTATTGGGTAGCCCCTGATGTAGCTACTATTCCTAATAGCCCCGAAGGAGAACTCATTAAATACGGACGAGAGCTTATTGCTCATACCGCTAAATATCTGGGACCAGAAGGTTCGGTGATGCAGATTTCCAACGGAATGAACTGCCAAAATTGCCACTTAGACGCAGGAACAAAACCTTATGGCAATAACTACGGCTCAGTAGCTTCTACGTATCCCAAGTTTAGGGCAAGGTCTGGCTCTATGGAAAATATCTACAAACGTGTCAATGATTGTTTTGAACGCAGTCTAAACGGGAAACCCTTAGATACTAACGGCAGAGAAATGCAGGCTATCAAAGCCTACATAGAATGGCTTGGCAAAGAAGTGCCCAAAGGTAAAGAAGCAAAAGGTTCGGGAATTGTAGATTTGCCTTTCTTAGATAGACCCGCCGACCCTGCCAAAGGAAAAATCGTTTATGAGCAAAAATGTGCTTCTTGCCACAAAAAAGACGGCAGTGGAGAGCTAAAACCCGATGGCAAAGAGTGGGCATATCCACCTCTTTGGGGACCTAAAAGCTATAACCACGGAGCTGGTTTGTATAGAATTTCTCGCTTTGCAGGCTATGTAAAGTATAATATGCCTTTGGGAGTGAGCTATCCCGAATCACAACTCACTGACGAAGAGGCTTGGGACGTTGCCGCTTATGTCAATTCTATGCCTCGTCCGGGCAAAGATTTGAGCAAAGACTGGCCTGACATTTCCAAAAAACCGCTCGACCACCCTTTTGGTCCTTTTGCTGATGGCTTTGATGATAAACAACACAAGTTTGGTCCTTTCAAACCTATCAAGGAAAAAAGGGAAGCTATGAAAAAAGGTGGAAAGTAAATAATAAGAGTAATTTTCAGTTCTCTTTAACTTTTGAACATCAAACCTTCAAACATTCAACATAAAAAGCAATGATGACTGCCGCAAACATACAGACAAATAATTTTCAGCTTGGCTTGCGAGCCAACTGGAAGCAGTTTGCCCTGCTTGTGGTAGTCAATGCTTTTGTAGGAGCAATGATTGGTTTGGAGCGAAGTATTTTCCCTGATTTTGCAGAGAAAATATTTGGTATTACTTCTACAACGGCTGTTCTCTCTTTTATCATTGCTTTTGGTGTAAGCAAAGCCATAACCAATTATTTTACAGGCAAACTCGTTAGTCGTTTTGGTAGAAAAAAGATTTTGGTAATAGGCTGGCTTTTAGCCTTGCCCATTCCTTTTTTACTGATTTTGGCTTCCAATTGGTCTTGGGTGATACTTGCCAATATACTCTTGGGTGTCAGTCAGGGAATTACGTGGAGCAGTGCTGTTATTATGAAAATAGACCTTGTTGGCGAAAGACAGCGTGGGCTAGCAATGGGCTTCAATGAATTTGCAGGCTACTTTTCGGTAGGTGCTATGGCTTGGACAAGTGCTTGGGTAGCTACCGAATATGGCATAAAGCCCTACCCTTTTTATTTGGGCATTGCCATTGCTACCATTGGCTTGCTACTGAGTGCTATTTGGGTAAAAGATACCACACCTTTTGTCAAGATAGAAGCTCAGCAAAGCCAGCAAAATCATCATCAGAATATTTTTTGGGCTACTACCCTCAAAGATAAAAACCTAAGTAGCATTACACAAGCAGGTTTTGTGAATAATTTTAATGATGGTATGATGTGGGGGCTTTTCCCAATATTTTTGGTAAAACTATTCTTTGAAAATGCTCAAATAGGTTTTTTGGTAGCTTTGTATCCTGCGGTTTGGGGAATAGCTCAACTTTTTACAGGTAGGCTTGCCGACCTTTATTCCAAAAAGAAAATGCTCTTTTGGGGAATGTTAGCTCAGGGCATAGCTATTTCTGCTTTACCCGCTTTGGATACCTTTATTCCTATCGCAATGATAGCCATTTTACTGGGTTTGGGAACGGCTTGGGTGTATCCTACTTTTTTAGCAGGGGTAGCCTCGCTGGCTCACCCCAACCAAAGAGCAGAAAGTCTTGGAACTTTCCGCTTTTGGCGAGATATGGGCTATGCCGCTGGTGCTTTGCTTTCGGGCATTGTTGCAGATATTTGGAGCATAGATTGGGCAATTTTGAGCGTAGGTCTGATAACTATCTTTTCAGCTTTGGTTATTCAAATTCGTATGAACATAAACTAACAAGACTATGAAACGTATAATTTTTATGATTTTTTGGGTAATAAGTAGCAGTATTTGGGCACAAGAAAAAGAATCCATCAAAGATACCAATACACTGCTTTACTATCTCAAAAATGGCAAATGGCAAGGACATATCCGAAACTACCTAATGGCTACCGATAATGGTAGAAAAGCTCTTACCGATTATTATGCGAATGCTTTGGGGCTAGACGTTCATTATGAAACAGCCCAATGGAAAGGCTTTAACGCAGGTTTTACTACCAGCTTTGTCTATAATACAGCTTCTTCGGATTTAGGTAAGCCCGATAGCCTTACTCGGCAGTTCAATCGTTATGAAATAGGTCTTTTTGATTTAGCAAAGCCCTATCAGGCTCTTATCGGCACAATTGATGAACTTTATTTAAGCTATACTTGGGGTAAATCCAAAGTAATTTTTGGTAAGCAAAAGCTCATTACTCCTTGGGTGAATCCGCAAGATGGGCGTATGCGTCCCAATTTTCAGGAAGGAATTTACCTTGATTGGCAAGATGTAAAAAATTTGCGTATAGAAATGGCTTGGCTCTATCGTTTTTTGGTGCGTTCTACTGAAAACTGGCCTTCTATTGCCAATAGCATAGGGCAATATTCATCAGGAGTAACCCCCGACGGAGTACGTTCAGGTTACGCTAATAATCTTTCGAGTGCAGGTTTGGGCATTGTAGGAGTAACTTATACTATTTCTCCCCAAATCAAAACCCAACTTTGGAATTATTTTATTGAAAATATTTTCAACACTACTTTTTGGCAAACCGAAGCAGAATTTGCTTTACAAAAAGAAAATTCTCATAAAATTCTGTTAGGTTTGCAACTGCACTACCAAGCCGCCCTCAATGATGGCGGAAACCCTGACCCTAATTTGGCATATATTCCTAAAAATCAGCAAAATTGGGCTTTGAGCAGTAGAATAGGCTGGAAAAATGAAAACTCACAAATTACTTTCAACTACACACGTATAGGTAATTTAGGAAGATTTCTGTTCCCAAGAGAGTGGGGCCGAGACCCTTACTATACTTTCTTATCACGAGAAAGAAATGAAGGTTTTGGAGATGTAAATGCCTTTATGATACAGTATAGCCAAAATATTCTTAAAGCGAAAACCAAAATAGAGCTGGCTTACGGACATTATCTTTTGCCTGATGCCCGCAACACTTCGCTGAACAAATACGCCTTCCCCAGTTACAATCAAATCAATGTGAATATTGTTCATCAGTTCAGAGGGGTTCTCAAAGGTTTGCAGGGACAATTTTTGTACGTGTATAAAGGAGAAATAGGCGAATTATACGAAGACCCACGTTTAGAATTCAACAAAGTAAATATGCACTTGTATAACTTGATTTTCAACTATAATTTCTAAACACAAATCCATTATGAAACGTAGTATTTTACTTACGCTCTTTTTAATGTTCGGACTCGGTGCAGTTTGGGCTCAAAAGTCAAAAGTTAAACAGCATAAAGTAGTCATTCAGCTTACCACCCCCGATACAGCAGCTTACAGAGCTTTATCCAAACAACTCAATAACCTTACCTCATTTTGGCAAAATGCTGATGTAGTAGTAGTAGTACATAACAAAGGTATCAATATGCTCAAAAAAAACACCTCCAATATATCCGAAGAAATCAAGCAACTATCAAGCAGAGGTGTAAAATTCTTGGCTTGTGAATTTACGATGCAACAACAAAAACTAAGCAAGGAAGATATGCTGGAAGGTATTTTCTACACGCCCTACGGCTTGATAGAAATCATTACAAGACAAGAAAATGGTTATCACTACCTCAAAGGAGGTTTTTAGAAAAAAATTTTATAGAGAAACTCTTACGTTGAACATAATTACATAATCATAACTTAAACCTAATACACCTATGTTAGAAGTTCTAAAACAACCTTGGCACTGGGCAGTAGCTGGTGCCATTATCGGACTTACCGTTCCTACTTTGCTCATTTTGGGCAACAAAAAGTTGGGGATTTCTTCTTCGCTTCGCCACACTTGTGCGGCTTGTATGCCCGCCAACATTACTTTTTTCAAATACGACTGGAAAAAGGAAATATGGAATATGTATTTTGTAGTAGGTATCCTGATTGGTGGTTTTCTCGCTTCAACTTTCCTAAGCAATCCCGAGCCTATTCAAATTGCAGAAGCAACCCAACAAAGACTTACCGAATGGGGTATTAGCAACTTTCAAGGGCTTATGCCTTCCGAAATTTTCAGCTTTGATACTTTGCTTACACTCAAAGGCTTTGTTTTCTTTGTAGTAGGTGGCTTTTTAGTGGGTTTTGGTACGCGTTATGCAGGTGGTTGTACCTCCGGACACACCATTATGGGACTTTCCAATTTGCAATGGACCTCCCTTGTAGCTACTATTAGCTTTATGCTTGGTGGCTTTTTCTCTGCTAATGTAATTCTACCTTTATTATTCAAATTGTTCTAATTACGCCTAAAACTTTGTACGACTATGGCTACTATTCAAACACAAGACTCCCAAATAGATGTACGTCATCAGGACGCAATTTGTACTAACGAATCCCAACTCAAACACCCTTGGTGGTACAATTTCAAGTATATGGTAGTGGGCATCATTTTTGGGATAGCCTTCGTAAAAGCCGAAATTATTAGCTGGTACAGAATTCAAGAGATGTTTCAACTCACTTCTTTCCATATGTACGGCGTAATTGGTACGGCTGTTGTGGTGGGTATGATTTCGGTGATGATTATCAAGAAAACCAAAGCCAAAACTATCTATGGCGAGCCTATCACACTGGATAACAAAAAATTCAACAAAGGGCAAATTATTGGTGGCTTGATTTTCGGTTTGGGCTGGGCTCTTACAGGTGCTTGCCCTGGTCCTTTGTATGCTCAAATTGGAGCTGGTTTCGGTGTGGTACTTATCACGCTACTCAGTGCCATTTTAGGTACTTGGGTATATGGATATTTCCGCGAAAAATTACCTCATTAAGGTAAAACTATTGGGCTTTGCCAAGAGCGTATAGGTTCTTGGCAAGCTATTAGAATATTCACTACGCAATAAATTTTTATTGTATGAGAAAGATATTTTTGGCTATTATAGCCGTCAGTGTTCCTATTGCATTTTTTCTATTTCCCAAAGGCGAAAAGAAAAAAGAAAACCCTTACCAAAACAAAACAGCTCTCGAAAGGCTCATTGAAGGTAATAGACGCTTTGTAAAAGGCGATTTTATTGCCCCCAACCGCAGTGAAGAACGCAGACTGCAAACGCTTTCAGGGCAACACCCCTTTGCCGCAGTGCTTACTTGCTCCGATTCTCGCATTTCCCCTACCCTATTTTTTGATACAGGTATTGGGGATTTGTTTATTGTCAGAACCGCAGGGAATGTAATTGGTGAAATAGAAGTTGCAAGTCTGGAATATGCTGTAAAACATCTCGGCGTTCAGGTAGTTATGGTAATGGGACACGATGACTGCGGTGCTATTAAGGCTTTCGTCAGCGGAAGCCACGAAGATGGGCATATTCAAGCCATTATTGATAGCCTTCGCAACGAACCCGAAGAGCAAGAGGCTCTCAAAACCCCTAAATCTATCAGAATAAATTCTTGTGTTTTGGCAAATGTTACACACCAAGCCAAGTTTTTATTGCAACATTCCAAAATTATTGCCGAAAAAGTACAAGAAGGTAAGTTGCAAGTAGTAGAAGCCGAATACGAACACAAAAGCGGATTGGTAAAAGTCTTGAAAGTATATCCTGAGAAAATATAAATTATGAGTGCATTTGATTTTCTAAAAGCAAAGTCTGCTCACTTACATTGGAGAGTAAAACTATTAGGTTATTTGAACGGACAAAATACACTTACACAAGCAGAAGTTCTTTCTCACGAGCAATGCGAACTCGGCAAGTGGATTTATTCGGAAGGGCTCAAAGTATATGTCAATTTGCCAGAAATGCAAGAATTAGAAAAAACACATAAAGAACTACACGAAACCATACATCGCGTCATTGAATTTAAGGACAAAAATATGCTTAAAGAAGCCAAAGACGAATACGAGCTAATGCGTGAAGTTTCTGATGTTCTTATGAAAATGTTGGATTTTCTCTACGAAAATGAAAAAAAATATTTATGAAACTCTTTTTTAGCCTACTTTTAATGAGTGCCAGTATTATGCTAAAAGCACAAGAACACAAACACAAACACCACCAGCATCATCAGCAGGGGCAGGCAAATGAGTATATGAACCAAAGCAAGTTTGAAGCGCTTGTAGAACGTTTTGAAAACCCTGAACGTGAAAAATGGCAAAAGCCTGAGGAAGTTATTAAGTTTTTGGGAAATCTGAAAGGCAAAACTATCGTAGATATTGGGGCAGGTACAGGTTATTTTTCCTTTCGCCTTGCTCCTTTGGCAAAGGCTGTCATTGCCGCCGATGTTGATGAACGCTTTTTGGATTTTATGCGTAAAAAAAACGAAGAAAAAGGCTTTACAAACCTTATTTTACGTAAAGCTGAATACGAAAAGCCCCCCGTACAAGAACGCGAAGCCGACCTTGTATTCAGCGTAAATGTGTATCACCATATTGAAAGCCGCAAAGAGTATTTTTCTGAGTTGTATCAAAAACTCAAAAAAGGTAGTTTGCTCGTAATCGTTGATTTCAAAAAAGGCGATTTTCCGCAAGGTCCGCCCGATAGTATGAAAATATCTGAAAATGACGTAGTAAAAGAACTGGAAAATGCGGGCTTCAAAAAGGTAACCCTTGATACTAAAACTTTGCCTTACCAGTATATGGTGAAAATGAAAAAATAATTGATTATCTTTGGGCAAAAGCAGAAAAAACTATGACTACCGAAAAACCTAACTTTGATTTTCTGCTTGCCAAACTCAAACACGTAGATTGGCGTATCAAGTTACTGGCTTTTTTGGAAGGTGAGCCAACGCTTACCCCCGATGAAATTGTTTCGCCACATTGCTGCGAATTGGGGCGTTGGCTTGATAAAGAAGGACTTGTAAAATACAAAAAATGCCCTGAAATTCAAGAATTGAACACTATTCACACACAGCTTCACCACGTTGGTCAGTACATTTTATCTCATTACCAAAATGGGCTAACCTCTGTAGAAGCCGAATACGAAACTTTACAGCAACTTTCTCAAAAGCTCATTGAAATTCTGGAAATTTTGGAAAAGAAAAACCCAAACTAAATTCCTTATGAAAAGGCTTGCTTCCTACACCATCAGTTTGCTTATGCTTTGGGCTTGCGAAAAAAACCAACAAAAGCCTGAAAATAACTCCACGAGTAACACTCTGAGTACCACCACCCAAACAGAAAAACCCCAAGTAAATTACTTGGAAAAAGGTGATGAAATTACAACTGCCACTCAAACAGCTCTCTTGCAAACCGTTTCCAAAGCTATTGCAGAAAAAGAGGCTCACGGTGCAGTAGAATATTGCAATTTGAAGGCTTTGGCTATCGTGGATTCCCTTTCCAAAGTGCATAACTGCCAAATCAGGCGAGTATCGGATAAGTACCGCAATCCGCAAGATAAAGCCCAAAACGAAACCGAAGAAAAAGCCCTTCAAACTTTCTTGGAAAAGTACCAAAAACAAGAAAAATTAGAGCCTTTCACACTCCAAGAAGGTAGTAACACCTATTATTTCAAACCTATTATGGTGGGAATGGAAACTTGCCTGAAATGCCACGGCGATAAAAATAAAGACATTGCACCCAAAACCCTTGCCACCATTGAAAAGCTCTACCCTAACGACCTTGCCAAAGGCTACAAACTCAAAGATTTCAGAGGTATGTGGGTGGTGAAGTTCTAATGCCTTCAATAGGTAATTTTTGTCAAATTGTTGAACATTTTTTAAGGAACGACTACCCAAAATCCTGTTTCCTGCTTCTTGTTTCCTTGCTGAAAAATTTAGACCAAGACCCAATATTCAAAGAGCTACCCCAAGCACATAAATCAGCAGAGCCACAGCTATCAATATCGTCAGTAAGGTAATAAGCACAGGCAGTTTGTGCTTTTCAGAATAATTGTACTGATTGAGTTGCTTATTTACTTGCACAAATCGCAAGTATGCCAGTGGTATGACACTCGCCCCAATCAACAGAATAAAAAAACCAATCCAGTTAGAATACCCACGAGATTGATGATGTTCCGCTAAAATCTGCTGACTTTGGGGCGAAAGTATAGATATTTGTCTGAGAAATAGCGAAAACTTTACAACCACAAATCCGAACGCCATTATGGCTATACCTGTACGTAGCCAAGCCAAAAAAGTGCGTTCATTGGCTAAAAATTCTCGGGGGTCTTTGGGCTTTTCCATATCAAAATTGCTTGTAATTATTTACGTTCAAAAGTTGAAAGGCTTGGGGTAAAAGTTTTACTCTAAATATCCCATTGTTCTAAATCCTGTTTCCTGCTTCTTATTTCCCAATCGCTTTACAAAAATTTCAATGTAAATTCGGACTGCAATTTAGTGTAATCCTTTCAAAAAAATCAATTTTACGGCTCTTTGAAATTTTTTTCTCTGCAAAAACAAGAAATTCCCACAAAAAACAGAAAAAATTTTCATTTCTCACGATTTTTGCTTAAATTCAAGCAAATATTTCTTTAAGCATAGCTTTTCCCTTTCAAAACCTTCAAAATTATGAACTTCAAGCGTTTTTTATTGTTTATTGTGCTTCTGGCAGGGCTTGCCTCTTGCGGTGGCAATCAAGTAAAAATTAGCGGTAAAAACTTTGACGCTGAAATTAGTCAGCAACAAAACCTAATTTTCAAGTTCAATAAGGATATAGTCAGCGATACCCTGCTCAATCGGTGGGATACCACTGCCTATATTAAATTTTCGCCATTTGTCAGAGGAAAATTCAAATGGGTGGCAAAAAATGAGCTTTTATTTTCCCCTGAAACAGGTTTTAAGAGCTCTACCAAATACCAAGCCGAGTTTCAGGAAAAACATTTCAAATCTGCCGAAAAAATAAGCCTGAAAACCAAATCTCTGGATTTCCATACACCACTACTCACCCTCAACGAAGTTAGCTCTTTCTGGGGCAACCAAAACGGCTCGCCTGAAATGCGTTTGCATTTGCAATTCAATTACAAAGTCAATCCGCAAGAGTTGCAAAAGTTGCTCACCGTTTCTGCCCAAAACAAGGCTCTCTCCTATCGTTTGGTTACGCTTTCTCCCGATAGGCTCATTGAAGTAGCCCTGCAAGAACTCGGTGGCAACGAAGTAAATGTAAAAATTGATAAAGGTCTTTCCTGCGGCGAAAGCGACTATAAAACCCAAGAAGTTTTTAAAAAAAATATCACACTCACCCGCAAAGAAAACTTAGAAATTTTAAGTGTTGAAAGCGAATTTGAAGGATTAGAGCCTTTTATTTTGGTGAAAACTAACCAAGCCCTCGCCACAGATAATTTTAGCAAATACATTACTCTGCAAGCCCAACAAAAGCCAACCTCCTATTATTGGGAAACAGATGCAGAAGAAACACCCACAACAGCTATTCCTTACGAAAAACTCACTTTCACACCTCACCCGCAGGGCTTAAAAATTACAGGTAATTTTGAAACAGCCAAAACGTATGAACTACGCATCAGCTCCGAGCTGAAAGGTATTGCAGGCGGATTTTTAGAACAAGATTATAGCCAAACCATTTCTTTTGGCAAAATACAACCCCAAGTAACTTTTACAGAAAAAAAAGCAATGTACCTTTCTTCCAAAGGGCAGAAAAATATTGGTGTAAAAGTGGTGAATATTCCTGAAATTGAGGTTGAAATTTACAAAATCTACGAAAACAACTTGCTTGCTTTTTTGGAAAACTATCAGTATAACCTTGAAAGTGAAACAACTTACAATTACGGCTACGGCAATAGCAACCCTTACGAAAGATATGGAACACTTATTTCCAAACAAAGCTATGAAGTAGAACGCTTGCCTGCAACCCAGAATGGTATTCATTTGCTCAATATCAGTACCGAAAAACTCAAAGAGTTCAAAGGAGTGTATGCAGTAGTAGTAGGCTCCAAAGAAAACCAGTATGAAAAGGCTTTCAAATTGGTAGCAGTTTCTGATGTTGGTTTAATTGCCAAAGAAAATAACGACGAAGTTTGGATTTTTGCCAATAGTATTTTAGATGCCAAGCCGCTCAAAAACGTAAAAATTAAAGTTTTGAGCCAAAATAACCAAACATTAGCCGAAACTACAACCGATGAAAACGGCATTGCCAAAGTAGGAAACCTGAAAGAGAAATACCCCGATTTTCGCTTGGGAATGATAACCGCCCTCAATGATGATGATTTCACTTTCTTGAATTTAGAAAAAAGTCGCGTAGAAACCTCTCGCTATGATGTAGGTGGCTTACGAAGCAATGAAGCCCCCTATCAGGCTTTTGTAAACTTGGAAAGAGATTTGTATCGCCCTGGCGAAAAAATCAACTTTTTGGTGCTTGTACGAAACGAAGAGTGGAAAGTGGAAAAAATGCCTTTGAAAGTGCGTTTTACAATGCCCAACGGCAAAGAGCTTGCTACCCTCAAAGGCACACTCAACCAAGAGGGTGCTTGGGAAGGCAGTTTGCGTCTGCCCGAAGATGCCCTCACAGGCTTATACAAAATGGAAGTAATGACCTTCAATGATATTCTGCTCAATTCGCAAAATATCAGCGTAGAAGAATTTATGCCCGATAGGCTCAAAATTGTTCAGAAAACGGATAAATCCTTTTACAGAGCAGGCGATAAAGTTATCTTGCAAGGCACTGCCCTGAACCTCTACGGCACGCCTGCCGCTGGTCGTAGCTATCAGGTAGAGTTTCTTGTAAAACGAAAAGTTTTTACCCCCAAAGGTTACGAAAAATACAAGTTTGAAACCACTGGCAAAGATAGCTATTTGGGCTCAAAACTTGCAGAAGGAATTACTACCCCAGAAGGCGAGCTAAAAGCTGAATTTGAAATCTCTGAAACCCTTGAAAATCAAGGACTTTTAGAAGGGTATCTTTATACCACCGTTTTTGATGAAACAGGCAGACCTGTCCGTAAGGGCGAAGTAGTTGAAGTTCCTACGCAAGATGTTTTTTTAGGTATTGAAAGAGCCAGCGAATACTTTGATGCCTATCAGGAGCAAAATATCTCGCTTGTAGCTTTGGATAAAAATGGCAAGAGCGTTGAAACTTCTGCGGTGGTGCAAGTAGTACGATACGAATGGCAAAATACCTTGGAAAGAGATTACTACTCGGAAAATGTTCGCTATGTTTCCAACAAAAAGGAAAAAGTTATTAGTGAGCAGAAAATTCGCATTACAGGAAAAGCAAGCTACCCGCTACGTCTTGTACATTCGGGAGAGTACGAGTTGCGAGTACGCAATGAAAACAGTAGCAGTTATGTATCACATCATTTCTACGCCTACGCTTGGGGAATGACCGATTACACCTCTTTTGAAATCAACAAAGAAGGAGAAGTAGATATTACCGCCGATAAAGAAACCTATAAAATTGGAGAAACCGCCAAATTACTTTTCAAAACGCCTTTTGAAGGCAGATTGCTTGTAACCATTGAACGCAACAAGGTGCTTCAACATTTTTATTTGGAAACCGAAAAAAAAGCCGCCAGCTTCAATTTGCGAGTAGCTGACGATTATTTACCCAATATTTACATTTCGGCAACGTTGATTAAACCGCTTTCCAATTCCACTTTGCCACTTACAGTGGCTCACGGCTATTTGCCTCTGAAAGTAGAACCTACTCGCCACAAAATTGATGTCAGTATTCAGGCACAAGAAAGTTCATATTCCAATACCTTGCAAACCATCAAGGTCAAAACTTCTGAAAGCAATGCCGAAGTAGTGCTTGCTGTTGTAGATGAGGGCATTTTACAAATCAAAAATTTCCAAAACCCCAATCCTTTGGAATACTTTTTCCAAAAAAGAGCCTTAGAAGTAGAAGCCTATGACCTCTACCCTCGCCTTTTCCCCGAACTCAAACCCAATAAAAGTAGTGTAGGAGGTGGTGGCGAGGCTTTAATGGAGCAGAAAGTCAAGACAAACACCAACAACCCTCTTTCCAATAAACGTGTTAAACTCACTACTTTTTGGAGTGGTATTCTGAAAACCAACTCGGCAGGCGAAGCAAGTTATACCATTCAGATACCCCAATTTTCGGGTAGTTTGCGAATTATGGCAGTAGCTTACAAGGGTTCTCGCTTTGGAGGCAATGCCAAATCAATGAAAGTTGCCGACCCTATCGTGATTGCTTCGGGGATTCCTCGCTTCCTTGCCCCCAACGACGAAGTGCTTATTCCTGCTACTTTTGCCAATACCACTACACAAACCTTCACAGGTACGGCTCAAATAAGTGTAGGCGAAGGATTGCAGATTATAGGTAACTCGCAAGTTGCTCTTGGTATTGATGCCAATAGCGAAAATCAAGCCTTTTTCAAGGTCAGGGCTACCGATTTTGTAGGCAATACCCAAATTACTATAAGTTTTGCAAACCAAAACCGCAAATTTGAAGAAAAAACAGATATTGCAGTGCGTTCTGCTGTACCCTTGCAGAAAAAAGTGGGTTTCGGAACTTTGCAAGCAGGTAATCAAGGCATCAGCCTACAACACCCTTTTATTCCTTCTACTGCAAAAGCCACTTTGGTACTTTCCAAATCACCCATAGCAGAATTTTCCGATAACTTGGACTACTTGCTTGCCTACCCCTACGGCTGTGTAGAGCAGACTATTTCTACGGCTTTCCCGCAACTCTACCTTGCCGAACTTTCTCGCAAGCTCAAAAAATCGGGCAAATACGCAGGCAGTTCCGCATCAGAAAGTCGCTATTACGTACAAGAAGCCATTATGCGTTTGCAAACAATGCAAATGTTTAACGGAGCATTGAGCTACTGGCCTGGGGGCAATTATGAAAGTTGGTGGGGCAGTGCTTATGCGGCACATTTCTTGTACGAAGCCCAAAAGGCAGGCTACAATGTAAATGAAGCCTTTTTAGAACGACTAAGCAAATATCTGCAAGTCAAAGTACGAGAAAAACATACAGAACGTTACCTATATTATGATGAGCAAAACCGCTTGCAAAATCGTACTATCATTAGCAAGGACGTTCCTTACACGCTCTATGTACTTGCCCTAATGCGTAGGGGCGATATTGCAATAATGAATTATTGCAAAGCCAATAGTGCAATGCTGGCTCTGGATAGCCGCTACCTGCTTGCCGCAAGCTACCTGCTAATGGGCGACAAGGCTTCGTATAATGCCCTACTGCCAAAGAGTTTTTCAGGAGAACGCTCTCAAAACGCTTTGAGTGGCAATTTTTACTCTTTTGTTCGTGATGAAGCCATTGCCTTGAATGCTCTTTTAGAAGTAGAGCCTCAAAATTCCCAAGTGCCTACAATGAGCAAGCGAATATCTGATGTTTTGCGTTCTCAGAAATTTATGAACACCCAAGAAACAGCTTTTGCTTTGCTGGCTCTTGGAAAACTTGCCAAACAAGCCGAAAAAACAGATTTGAAAGCCTCTTTGAAACTTGATGGCAAAGAGATTGCCCAATTTGCAGGCGAAGATTTGGCTTTGGAATTTAGTAGCTTTGCCCCTAAAAATATCAGTGCCAATGTTTCGGGCAAGGGTAATTTGTATTATTTCTGGAAAGTGCAAGGTTTGGAGAAAAGCCCTCAAATCAGAGAAAGAGATAGCTATTTGAAGGTTAGACGCACTTTCTACAACCGAGCAGGGCAAGAAATCAAAAATGGTGAGTTTGAGCAAAACGACTTGGTAGTTATTAAAGTCAGCATACAAACCGAAAAAGGCGAAAATATCCCTAATGTAGCCATTTCAGACCTACTGCCTGCGGGTTTTGAAATTGAAAACCCTCGCCTAATAGAGGCTATCCAGCTACCTTGGATAAAAGATGCTTCGCAAGCCGATTATGCAGACATTCGCGACGATAAAATTCATATTTTCTGCGAAGCCACAGGCAAGGTGAAAAACTACTACTATATGGTGCGAGCTGTTTCGCTCGGAGAGTTCCAGATGGGGGCTATCGCCGCCGAAGCAATGTACGCTGACGAATATCACTCTTATTCGGGAGCAAGAAAAATAAAAATTTCCAGCAAAAAACTAAAGTTCCCAAACAAAAACGAGGAAATAGAAGCAAGGAAATAAAAAAGTTTTTGCCATATAAGTTAGCATTTTTTTCCAAAAACTTTTAATTTGCGTAAAAATAAAGCGAGAGCGTTGCGGATAGCAATGCTTTCGCTGATATAAAATCAACTTAAACACACAATCAAAGTCTAATCCACCAAAACCTCAACGATGAAAAATCTTACAATGCTATTGGTATTTGTTTTTGTTTTTAGTTTATTTGGCTATTCCCAAAAATCACCCGCTGGGCTGGTAGTTGTGGGTTCTCATTGTGCCAGTGGCGATTACGACTACTACTTTTTCTCTGATAAGCAAGTAATAGCCGTTTGGGCTTTGGGCGAAGAAGCTAGCCTCCTAACAGGCGGCGTAGCCAAAGGCACTTGGAATACCAATAGCAAAGGGGAAACTGAAATTACTTACGATTATATGTGGGAGTTTGTTCCAGCCCCCAATGCCCAAGTTGTTATGGTAGCCGCCCAAACCATTTACGACTCATACGAGGCAAAGCTCAACAAAAATCCTAAATCTTTATCAACCAAAATGCTCGTAACAATAGGCGAAGAGGGTTGCTCAGTTACTAAAAAGCACAATTATAGCAATGCTAACGATTTTTTTCTCAGCTTGCTGAAAGCCCCAAACTTCAAAAGGCAGTTTGCTTTCACCTCTGAAAAAGTTCTTTCCGAAAAAGACTTGGCACGTTACAGCAAAGCGGAACTTGAAATTATGCGAAACGAACTATTTGCTCAATATAATCATAATTTTCAAAATCCTAAATGGAAGAAGTATTTTACAGAAAGAGGCTCGCTCAATTTTGTATCTAATTCAGAAGTCTTTTTTACCGATATTGAAAAGAAAAACTTGGCGACTATTCGGGCTGTAGAAAGTAAAAAACGTTAGCCAATCTATCTTCTCTTTTCAAATTATTAGCTATTTTTGTCCAAAAAATTCGCTATGAACATACTCGTTACAGGCGGGCTGGGTTTCATTGGCTCGCATACGGTAGTGGCTTTGGTAGAAGAAGGCTTTACGCCTATTATTGTGGATAATTTGAGCAATTCAGAGCTATTTATCAAAGACCGCATTGAGCAAATTATCAAACAAAAAGTTACGTTTTACCAAGCCGATTGCAACGATTATGCGGCAATGGAAAAAGTTTTCCAAGAGCATAGCCTTGAAGGGGTTATTCATTTTGCCGCTTACAAAGCCGTTGGCGAATCGGTTGCCGAGCCGCTCAAATATTATGAAAACAATCTTTTCTCGCTTATCAATCTGCTGAAAATAATGCAAAAATTTTCGGTGCAGAAGTTGGTTTTTTCTTCTTCTTGCACCGTATACGGACAAACCGAAAAGTTGCCCGTAGATGAAAACAACGCGGTGCTACCTGCTTTTTCGCCTTATGGCAATACCAAACAAATTGGTGAGGAGATTTTGCAAGATGTAGTAAGAAGTCAAGCGGATTTGCAAATCATTTCTTTGCGATATTTCAATCCTATTGGGGCTCACCCATCGGCACTTATCGGAGAGTTGCCACGTGGCGTGCCAAATAATCTCGTACCTTATATTACACAAACAGCGATTGGCAAACGCCCCTTCTTGAATGTTTTTGGCAAAGATTACCCCACTCCTGATGGCACGTGCATACGCGATTTCATACACGTATGCGACCTTGCCGAAGCCCACGTAAAAGCACTTCAATTTTTGCAAAATCAAAAGGGTAGTTTCATTGATTTTATCAATGTAGGTACAGGCACAGGTAACTCGGTATTAGAGGTTATTCAAACTTTTGAGCAAGTAAGTGGTAAAACTTTGCCCTATCAGTTTGCTCCTCGCCGCAGTGGTGATGTTACAGCCATTTATGCCGATGCCCGCAAAGCTGAAAAAATTTTGGGTTGGAAAGCCCAAAGAAGCCTTGCCGATGCCCTTGCCGATGCTTGGCGTTGGGAACAAGCTATCCATAAGCAAACACTATAAAACGGAAAGCAAGCGTAAAAATAAGAATAAGAAACTGGGAGATTGAAGTTTCAAAATCAAAACTTTATAGATTTTTTAGTCTTGTATCCTGTTTCCTGCTTCTTGTTTCCTGTTTTTATTACTACTTTCCTGCAAAATCCTCATAAAAAGCCTCTTCAAAGGTCAGATGAGAAGGCTCGCCTTTGGTAAGAACCACCCAAACCAAATACAACACTACAAAAGGCGAAAGAAAATACATTGTAGCGGTAACATATTCAGGCGTCCAGTAGGGCGTTGTAGCATATACCAACACATACAGCGTGGATATAAGCAAGGGCAAACGAATTTTTCGCATAATAATAAGCATTTTTTAGGTGTAAAAATTTACTTTCAGAAAGTTTAGAGTGAGGATTTGATATTTGAAATCCCAATCTCTCCTAATTTCTTGATTTATGTTTCCTACTTCACTTTCTTTTTTTCCAATCAAATTCATCATCATCTTCATCATCAAACTTGCCGAAATCTTTGGTATTGAACATTCCTGAAAGCAAATCTGAAAATTGAAGGCTTCGGGTAAGCATTTTCTTGGAAAGTTGCGAATATTCGGCAAGTCCGTGTAAAGCAAATTCCATCATCAAAAATTTTTCATTTTCTATAAGGTTCTTGAAAGTGCTTTGCACTAAATTTTCCAAACCTTTTACTTTTCGTAATTCGCGGCGATAGCTTTCATTAGAAGCCTCGTTGAGTAAATCCAAAGTGTTTCCTGCACCAAACCACTCCAAAATTTCGTGATATGGATTTTTGTCTTTCATTTTTTTGGCTTTTTCGGGTTCAGGAAAATACTGCACAAATTGAGTGCGAATAGCTTTGGATATAAGATGTTGGGCTACATTTGCCGTACCTTCTTGCTCACCTTCATAAACAAGCTCAATTTTACCTGTAATAGAAGGTATTACCCCTATCAAATCGCCAATACGAGCATAAGTCTGTGTTTCATTATTCAAAAGCAAGCGTCTTTCGGCGGCACTCACCAGATTTTCCAAAGCTGAAATCGTCAGGCGTGCCGAAACACCACTTTTAGCATCAATGTACTCACTTTGTCGGGCTTCTACGGCAACTTGTTCAATGAGGTTACGTAGTAGCTCGCTCACTTGCACTCTATCTTTTTGCTCTCGGGCAAGATGTGCCTCTTGGGCGGTGATTTTCTTTCCGATATCAATGCTTTTGGGATAATGCGTGAGAATTTGACTATCAATGCGGTCTTTGAGAGGAGTAACAATAGAGCCTCGGTTCGTATAATCTTCGGGATTGGCAGTAAAAACAAACTGAATATCTAGCGGCAAACGCATCTTAAAACCTCTGATTTGAATATCCCCTTCCTGCAAAATATTGAACAAAGCAACCTGAATGCGAGCCTGTAAGTCGGGAAGTTCGTTGATGACGAAAATACAGCGATGTGAGCGAGGTATAAGCCCAAAATGAATGACACGCTCATCGGAATAAGGAAGTTTGAGGCTGGCGGCTTTGATAGGGTCAGCATCGCCAATAAGGTCAGCTACCGATACATCAGGCGTAGCTAATTTTTCGGCATAACGTTCCGACCTATGAAGCCAAGCGATGGGCGTTGCATCGCCTTTTTCGGCAATAAGGTCTTTGGCATAACGAGAAATAGGATTGAAAGGGTCATCGTTGAGTTCTGAACCTGCTACCACAGGGATATACTCATCAAGTAAATTTACCATTAGGCGGGCAATGCGTGTTTTTGCTTGCCCACGCAAGCCCAAAAGTATAATATGATGTTTGGAGAGAATTGCCCGCTCTATATCAGGAATAACGGTTTCCTCATAGCCCCAAATGCCTTCAAATGGGTTTTCGTGTTGGCGAATTTTACGAATAAGATTTTCTCGTAATTCTTCTTTGATAGAACGCACCTGATACCCTGCGGCTTTCAGTTCGCCGAGAGTCTGCAAGGAAAGCAAACTTTGTGTAGATTTCATCGGAATTGTTAATTATTTCCATTAAAACGCATTTGTGCAAAGATTGTTTTTCAAAAGCAAAAATTTACTATCTTGCAAAAGTTTTGTGCAACGAAAAAATTTCAAATTTATTGTTTGCTCACTTAATTTTTTTTACAAGTATGTGTAAAGTCATCATTACGCAATCCAATTACATTCCTTGGAAGGGCTATTTTGATGCTATCCACCAAGTTGATGTAGTTGTTTTGTATGATGAAGCTCAATACACCAAACGCGATTGGCGAAACCGCAATATCATCAAAACACCCCAAGGAACCCATTGGCTCACCGTTCCTGTGAAAGTGAAAGGTAATTTTTTTCAGAAAATACAAGAAGTAGAAATTAGCGAAAAAGATTGGGCAAAAAAACATTGGAAAACCCTTGAACACAACTACAAGAAAGCCAAATGTTTTGAGCAAATTGCTCCTATTTTGCAAGAATTTTACCTAAATACCCAGCATTTAATGCTTTCTGAAATCAACGTAGAGCTTATTCGTATGGTTTGTAAAATATTAGGCATACAGACCCCTATTTATTTTTCAAAAGATTTTCCTATTTGCCAAAATGGCAAAAATGAAAGATTGATTGATATTTGTCAGCAACTCAATGCTACCGAGTATTACACAGGGGCTTCAGCCAAAAATTATCTTGATGAAACTCTTTTCAATGCTCGTGGCATCAAGGTTTGCTATCTGGATTACAGCGGCTATCCCGAATATACTCAACTTTACGGCGATTTTATTCACGAAGTTTCCATTGTAGATTTGCTTTTTAATGAAGGTTTCAATGCCCCCCGTTTTATGAAATCTTTTTCAGAAAAAAGAAATTTTGCACCTGTATTTTGAGTTTTCAATTCATTTTTCTTGTTTATGAAAATTTCTGTTCTTACTACGCTTTATTACTCCGAAAACTACATACAAGAATTTTACAACCGAACCCTTGCTTGCCTCAAACAAATCCCTTGTGCCTATGAAATTATTTTTGTCAATGATGGCTCGCCTGATAACTCACTAGCAAAGGCGATTTTGCTTGCCCAAAAAGACGAAAATGTAAAAGTCATAGAACTTTCTCGCAATTTTGGTCATCACCCTGCTTTGCTTACTGCCCTGCAAAACGCCACAGGCGATTGGATTTTTCTGATTGATAGCGACCTTGAAGAAGCCCCCGAATTGCTACTAACCTACTGGCAAACCTTGGAGCAAAATCCCGATTTTGATGTTATTTATGGTGTTCAAGAAAAACGGAAGGGCAATTGGTTTGAAAAAACAAGCGGCAAAGTGTATTACAAACTATTTAGCCTTATTTCGGATATTGAATACCCCGCCAATACGCTCACTGCCCGCCTAATGAGCCGAAAATACGTGCAAGCTCTTTTGCAATATCCCGAACGAGAAATGGATTTGTGGTGTATTTTTCAGATGGCGGGCTTCAAACAAAAGGCTGTGGTTGTAAGCAAAGGTTTCAAGGGCAGTTCTACCTATACGCTCAAACGCAAATTTCAGATTGCTCTCAATACCATAACTTCTGTAAGTCATAAGCCTTTGTATTTTGTTTTTTATTTGGGCTTGTTTATTACACTTTTTGCTTTGGGCTATATTGCTTGGGCTTTTTATCAGTATTTTGCTTATGATGAAAAAATTGAGGGTTGGACAAGTCTTGCCGTTTCTATTTGGGCTATTGGAGGCTTAATTCTTTTCAGTATCGGTATTTTGGGTATTTATTTGGCAAAAATTTTCTTGGAAATCAAACAAAGACCCAGAAGCATTATTAGGAATGTGTATGAAAGGCATAGCGTAGAAATTGAAAGCAAGAGCCTCTAAATTTGAGATTTTTTGAAATTTATCACCAAAATTATGCAAAAAATATTAGAAACACTGAACGAGTTTTATGCCGAGCAACTTGCTTTGCACGGCTCTACTGCCCAAGGCGTAAATTGGAAAGATGAAAAAGCCCAAATAGGCAGATTTGAACAACTGCTGAAAATTTTGCCACCCAATGCTCCTTTCAGCATTGCAGATTTGGGTTGTGGTTATGGAGCATTAGCCGAATTTATGCAAAAAAAAGGCTTTCAAAATTTTACCTTTTACGGCTACGACCTTGCCCCTGCTATGATTGAGCAAGCTCACAAAACCTATGCCCACCTTAATTTTGCTACGTTTCAGCTTATTCAGCACCCAAAAGAAATGAAAGAAGCAGATTATATCGTAGCAAGTGGTATTTTTAATAAAAAATTAGAGTTGAAAGAATACGAATTTTTGGGCTATATCTTAGAAACTTTGGATATAATGCACGAAAAGAGCCTTAAAGGTTTTGCTTTCAATATGCTTACCAGCTATTCGGATAAAGAAAAACAACGCCCCGACCTATACTATGCCAATCCTTGCTTTATGTTTGACTATTGTATGCGGAATTTTTCTCGTGATGTTGCCCTTCTGCACGATTACCAAATGTTTGATTTCACTATTTTGGTAAGAAAATAAAAGCAACAACATCACCCAATAGTGATGTTGTTGCTCATATTTGAAGTAAGAGGTCTAAATTCTCTCTTTGGGCAATTGAATAACAAATTCTGTTCCTTTACCTTCCTCGCTATTTACGAATATTTGCCCATTATGCTTTTCAATGATACCAAAAGTAATAGAAAGCCCTAAACCCGTACCTACCCCAACAGGCTTGGTGGTAAAGAAAGGCTCAAAAATTCGGCGTTTTACCTGTTCGCTCATTCCCACGCCATTGTCTTTGATACGAATAATCACATTTTCAGCCTGATTTTCGGTGTAAATGGTAATTTCGCCGTCTTTTCTATCTTCAGGTATCGCCTGAATAGCATTGTTAAGGATATTCATAAATACCTGATTGAGCTGACCCGGATAGCAAAGAATTTCAGGCATTGTTTCATCATAGTATCTCTTGACTTCTATTCTACCCTTCATTTTGTTGTTGAGCAGAATAAGCGTAGATTCAAGTGCCTCTTTGATATTTGCCATTTTGCGTTCTTCTTCATCAAGACGGCTGAATATACGCAAGCCTTTCACAATTTCCATAGTGCGTATTGCACCTTTTTTGATGTCGGCAACCAGATGCTCAATATCTTGCGTCAAATCTTCAAAGCCTAATTGGTCTTTAAGTTCTTTGGCTTCTTGGATAATTTCCTCTTTGTTGCCGTTGGCGGAGTCTAATTCATTGTACTTTTTGACAATCTCCATCAGGTCGTCCAAAGAAATTTTGAGGGTATCAATACCATTATACACAAAATTGATAGGGTTATTGATTTCGTGGGCAATACCCGCCGTAAGTTGCCCTAGCGAAGCCATTTTCTCGTTATGTACAAGTTGTCCTTGGGTTTCTTTGAGCTGTGCCACCAGTCTATCAAGCTCTTCTTTTTGCTTTTTCTCAAGCTCTAAGGTTTCTTTGAGTTGTTTTTCAGCCATCATCAGCCTTTCATTGGCTTCTAATTGAGCCTCTGCCAAAGAACGCATATCATCTTCTGCCTTTTTAGCTTTTTCCAGAGCATTTTGAAGTTCTATTTCAGCCTGCTTACGTTCAGTAATATCACTTTCAATAGCAATAAAACCTGTAAGATTATTTTGTTCATCAAAGAGAGGCGTAATATTGATGCCCAACCAGTAGCCCCTACCCGATTTGGAGTAGTTGTAAATTTCTTGATAGAAAGATTTGAGCGAAGCAATTCCCTGACGAATGGCAAATACATCAGCAGGATTTGTTTTTTCACCTTGCAAAAATGAACCCGGTTTTTTGCCTTTTACTTCTTCCAACTTGTATTCTGTCAGTCTTTCAAAACCTTCATTTGCCCATTCTATCAAGCCATTGGCATCAGTGATAATAATGGCATTATCCGTTTTGGAAGCCACAAGAGCCAAGCGTTCAATTTCTTTTTGAGATTTTTTAAGGTTTTCAAAAGCAATCTGTAACTCCTCCTCTGCTTTTTTACGCTTATCCGCCTCTATCATTAGCGAAATAATTTCAGAAATAGAACGAGCAAAGTTTTCATCTTCCAAAGTCCATTGTTTGAAATCTTTGCCTACATACTCGCAACAAAGCACCCCCTTCAGTTGCCCTGCTACACGGATAGGTACATCAAGCATAGAGTTGATACCCAAAGGTTTGAGATAAACTTCCGAAAATTCATAAGTATATGGGTGCGTGTGAGCATCATTAGCTACAATAGCCAAACCACTTTGTACCCCTTCGAAATAAGCAGGGAAGTCTTTGGCAAAGAGTTCCACACCCGCCGAGTGCTGATTTTTTGTTTTTTCAAATAAATCGTGAGAGATAATACTTGCACCTGTATAGTCCCAAATACTTACTCTTTCAATACCCAAGCCTTCTGACGCCGCCTCTGTAATTGCTTGAAATGCTTTTTCCAAGCTACCATATTTATCAAAAGGCTTAGTTGAAAGTTTGGTGAGGATGGTATTGTATTTTTCTAATTTTATCTGACGCTCTTTTTCAGCTTTTTGGGCAAGCAAAAGTTTTTCGTTTGCCTCCAATTGAGCTTCAGCGAGTTGCCTCATTTCACGTTCGGCTTTTTCAAGTTCTTCGGCACGTCTGCTCAATTCTTTTTGAGCAAGAGCCAAACTGCTAGTAATCACTTTTTGCTGTTCAAGAGTTTCTTCCAACTCTTTTTTAGATTTTTCTGCTTCCCTTTGAGCCAAAAGTAGCCTTTCATTAGCCTCCAATTGAGCTTCCGCAAGCAAACGCATCTCTTGCTCTGAGCGAGCGGCTTTTGACAAAGCTTCTTCTAATTCCTTTTTAGAATTTTCAATTTCTCTTTGAGCAAGTAAAAGCCTTTCATTCGTTTCCAATTGAGCTTCCGCAAGCTGACGCATTTCTTTTTCAGAGCGAGCTACTCTTTCCATAGTAGCTTGCAGTTCTTTTTCATTTCTTACTTTGATAAAAGTAGAAGCAACAATATTCGTAACAGCTTCCAAGAAATCTATTTCACTTTGCTCCCGTTTGTGTCCGTGAGGTAAATACACCACCAATGCTCCCAATGCCTCCTCCTGATAGAGAATTGGGATATTGTAGTGTCCGTGTTCTTTAATGCCTTCAAAACGAGTAGTATGGCGTTCATCTACGCAATGAGCATATTGGGTTTCTTTGGTTTTGATAGCCAAACCGCACAAACATTGTCCTGTTTTGATGTTGTGGCAAAGTTCTTGGATTTTAGGGCTAATATTTTTTTGCCTTACGAGCTCATACGTTTCGCTTTCACCTTCTTTTTCTAAGAAAATACCTACCCCAGGCAAAAGCTCCAAAAACTTGATTTCACTCAAAACATCAATGGTAAATTCTAAAAATTCGTTGAAATTAGAGCTATTCGTCAGAATTGACTTTTGCAATATTCTGTTCAGAGCATCTTGCTTCTGAACCGTGGTAGCCAGTTCATTTTTAGTTTTTTCTTCTTGTTTTTGTGCCAAAAATAACTTTTCGTTCATTTCCATTTGGGCGTCAATGAGTTGCCTCATTTCTTGCTCCGTTTTTTCAAGTTCTCTTGCTTTCTTTTGAGCTTCTTCTTGGGCGGCAATAAGTTGCTGATTGATGCGATTTTGCTCAATCAATGTCTTTTGTAATTCTCTTTGAGCAACTAAAAGTTTCTGGTTAGTACGTTCCTGACGTTCAAGAGCCAAACGAGTTTCCTCTTCTGCCTTTTTCAACTTTTCGTTTTGTTCTTGTACTTGCTTTTGAGCTACAAACAAATCCTCGTTCAGTTTCAATTGCTCCTCTGTAATCTTACGCAGTTCTTCTTCCGATTGAAGCATTTTCTTGTTTTTCCTTTCCAATTCATCAATAAACTCCTCCATTTTGCGAGTTACAGGAGCAAAATAAAATATTGCCAAAAGTAACAAGACGCCTAAAATGGTAACTCCCACACTCCAAGCTATTAGAGCAGTTGTATCCGTACGTCCTTTGGCTTCTTTTTCGTACTGCCCCACAATTTCATTCATAATGGGGAAATACTTGGCTTCATTTTCCAAAATAATTCCTGCATTATTTTTTATTTCAAGTTTTTTGGTTTCATCACTTACTACCAAAGAATAATCGTTGGCGGCAATAGCCGTAGCGGCAGTTTGGATTTGCTCATAAAAAGGTTGCAACTCTTGAAACTTTTGCATAGTAACAGGAGAATTTTTGGGGCTTTTGATGCCTATCACCATATCTCCTTTCAAAAGTGCCTGATGAGATTTTTGCCACAAATCCAAACTTTCAGAAAGCTCTTTTTTGTAGGTTTGGAAAGTATCTATACTACTAGTTTGAGATAAAATAACAGAACTTTTGGCAATTTTTTGCACCAAAGCCCTTTGCCTGCTGGCTATGTTGATAAGTTTTGCATCTTCTTCCGAAGCCGTAAAACCGAGTTGTACAGCTACCTCCGCTAAAATCACGAAAACAGCTACAATCACAAGAGCTACAATGTATGTAGTTCTAAAACGTTTCATAACAATAAATTTTTATTTGTGTGGAACGAAAACAAAAATCTTGTGAAATTTACAAATCCTAAATGAATTTGCAAAATATTTCAGCCTTGATTTAGAAGCATTACAAAATTATTTATGAAAGCAGATTTGAAAAAGTTTAGGTTTTCAAGTTTGAGATTTTTGAACTATTATACCCTAAAACCTCAAACTTATGAACCTACAAATAAACTTGCGTTCAAAATACATTCAGCTTTCCATATAAATAATTTGACTTTGAGGCAAATACACTCCTCTATCTTTTCAAATACACGAAAACTGCAAGCGAATCGGAACGCAAAACTAATTCGTTGCAATTGTATTCTGCCTTAAAACGATAAGCCTTAGTGGTATCGGTGAAAAAACTGCGTGTTGCAGGAATAAAAGTTAAATCCAGAGTACTTGCATCAAATTTATACTCCCCAAATTCTTGTATTACTTGATTTTTGTCTTTCCATTCATAGTCTTTTTCTGCTAAAAACAAAGACCATTCTTGTATGGCATAGGGTACAAAAGGCAAACCGCTGGGGTCTGTAATACGCTCTACTACAAAAGGTTGAGTAGTTCTACATACATTTATTTCCTCTTTTTTCTGACAAGCTACCACTATGTAGAACAAAACACCGAAAATCCCAAGCTTTCGCAACATACTAAACATTTTGAAGCAAATCTACAAAAAATTTATACGAAAACAAAATCCGCAAAAAAGGCAATTTTATCTTGCCAGTTCAATATTTACAGGTTTGCCCTTGATGGTTGCATTTTTCATCTTCTTGATAACTTTGGGAGCATCTTCTTTGGCTACTTCTACAAAAGAAAACTTTTCCAAAATATCAATTTGCCCAATATTTTTGAAAGCTATCCCTGTTTCACCTGTAAAAGCCCCAACAATATCATTAGGGCGTACCCTATCCATTTTGCCTACATTCAAAAACAAACGAACCATATTTTTGTTTGCTGTTCGTCTTTCTTTTTCTTTGCCAAAACTTTTTTCTTTTGAATTTTCTTTACTTGCCTTAAAATCTTGGATTTCTATATCCAGATACTCTGTTTTTTGATGTTGCCATTGCATTTGTATCAGGGCTTTGATAATGGCTTCGTCTTTTAAGCCTGCGTGGCGAAGTTGTGTGAGCAAAGGTTCAAAAGTGCTTAAATCTTCGTTTTGTGCGATAGACGCAACTTTTTCTACAAACTGGGCTTGCTTGATACCTATCAAATCTTCAATAGAAGGTACTACCCCTCTTTTGATTTGCTTTTTAGTAAAATCCTGAATTTCACGCAAGCGGAAAAACTCTCTGCCTACTACAAAGGTAAAAGCCTTCCCCGATTTGCCTGCTCTACCCGTTCTACCTATTCTATGTACATAATATTCAGGGTCTAAGGGTATATCATAATTGAAAACGGCATCAACCCCCGAAACATCAATGCCACGAGCCGCTACATCAGTAGCCACTAAAACATTGATAGCTCCATCACGAAACTGCTTCATTACTTTTTCTCTTTGTCTTTGGCTCAAATCGCCGTGTATGGCTTCGGTTTTATAGCCCCTCTCTACCAGTTCCAAAGCCACTTCATCAGATTTTTTCTTGGTATTGCAAAAAACAATCACTTGCTGTAAATTGTAAAAATCTATCAAGCGACACATCACCTCCAATTTGGCAGTAGCTTTGATTTCATAAAAGAGTTGCTCAATATTTTCGGCAGTTAGCTCGTTGCGAATAACCTTTACAATTTGTGGCTCATTCTGGAACTTCTGTACAATAGCCAAAATAGGCTTGGACATAGTAGCCGAAAAAAGCAAAGTTTGGCGTTCAAAAGGCATTTCTTCCAAAATGGCTTCAATATCTTCTCTAAAACCCATATCCAACATCTCGTCTGCCTCGTCCAACACAACGGTATGGATATGCTCGGTTTGGAAAGTTCCTCTCTCCAAGTGGTCAATGATACGCCCGGGCGTACCTACTACCACCTGCACTCCTGCTTTCAAAGCACGAATTTGGCGGTCGATAGGGTCTCCGCCATACAGCGTAACGACACGAATTTTTTTGTATTTGGCGAGTTTTTCAAACTCTTCACTTACTTGCAAAGCCAGCTCGCGAGTAGGACAAAGTACCAATACCTGCGGATTTTTACTTTTTTCGTTAATTTTCTCTAAGGAAGGAATAGCGAAAGCGGCGGTTTTCCCCGTGCCTGTCTGTGCCATTCCAACTATATCTTTTCCTTGTAAAGCCAAAGGAATAGCTTCCTTCTGAATAGGAGAAGGCTCTGTAAAGCCCATATCGGCAACTGCCTTTAATAGGCTTTCAGAAAGGTTTAATTCTGTGAATTTCATCATCTTGCTATATTAAATGAAAAAACGAGAGGCTAACTCTCGCTTTTAGGGTTATGCTTCTTTTTTGGTTTTGGTAGATTTCTTTTTAGGCTTTTCTGTTTCCGAAGTAGTTTCTTGCTCTTGGGTAGTTTCAGTTTTCTTTTTGGTAGAGCGTGTTTTCTTGGGTTTCTCTTCGGTTGCAGGCTCCTCTACTTTATTTTCAACTTCGGTGGTTTCTGTTTTCTTTTTGGTAGAACGTGTTTTCTTGGGTTTCTCTTCGATTGCAGGCTCCTCTACTTTATTTTCAACTTCGGTGGTTTGAGCGGGTGTATTATCTACTACCTGAACCTCCGTTTCGGTTGCGGGTGTTTCTGTACTTTCTACGGGTGTTTCTTCTTTCTTTACCAATACGTCGGGGGCTTCGCGAAAGAGAATTTCGTACCATTTTACGAGTTTTTTCACATCAGAGGGATATACTTTTTCGCTATTGTATTCAGGCAAAACCTCCTCAATGAAAGCCATCAAATCGGCACTATCGGCTTTGGCATTGATAGGCAAAGAGCCTTGATATTTTTCGTGTATTTTGAATAAAACCTCCTCCAATGCAACAGAGCCTTCTTGGGTAGTAGTGTAGATAGAAATTTCTTTCAAGATAGAAACTTTTTCGGAAACGCCCACAGCCATTTTACGTTTTTGAGCGTCTAAAGTTTCTACAATTACCCCTGAACGAGCAGGCTTTAAGATACGAAATAAACCTTCTTTTCCCGAAATTGCGGCGATTTCTTTTAATTCCATAATTACGCTATTTTTTCAAAAAGGGCTACAAAGCTAAAACATTCCTTGCGAAAAGACAAATTTATCTGTTGAAATTTTGATTTAATTCGTACAAAAAGAGTTTTAGCTCCTCCAATCCTTGCTTTTTTTCTGCCGAAGTAACAAAATAACGAGGGAATGTTTCAAAATATTGCAAAAGTTCTTCTTTGTACAAATTTTCTTGTTTGCTTTGTTGCAATTGAGAAAGTTTATCTGCTTTCGTAAAAACGATAACGAAAGGCAAAGCATTCTGCCCAAGCCAAAGCAAAAACTCAATGTCATTAGCTTGTGGAGGCAAGCGTAAATCTATGAGTGCAAGCGTACAAAGCAAATTTTCACGTTTTAGCAAGTAATTTTTTATCATTTTTTCCCAATGCTCGCGTTCTTTTTGGCTCACTTTGGCATAGCCATATCCAGGCAAATCTACCAAATACCAAGCGTTTTCTATAAGAAAATGATTGATATGCTGTGTTTTGCCAGGTGTTTGGGAAGTTTTAGCCAAATTTTTTTGCCCCACCAAAGCGTTTATCAATGAAGATTTGCCCACATTAGAACGTCCAATAAAAGCATATTCGGGTTTATTGGCGGGCGGACATTGCTCTAAACTAACGCTACTTTTCACAAATTTTGCTTCCATAATTTCAAAGGATTGGAGTTCAATAAATTCAAAGAATAGTGTCTAACATCTTGCTTCCCGTTTCTAACACAAATTAGACCTAACTCAGCTATTCATAAATTCTGCAAATCTACTATCTTTCAAAACTTCTTGCAAAATTCGGTGATGTTTGTGCAAAGTAGAAAGCAAAAAAACCGATTCTTGGCTATTAGCAAAAGCTATAATAGGCTGTTCGGGACAAAGCTCGTCCTGATGTGCCAAAAAAATTTGCATTTTCATTGTTTTCTGAGCCAAAATCTGACTAATATTTTTCAGTTGTGGAGAAAAATTTTTTTGTGAAAGCCAAGTTTTCCATAAAAGCAAGCGTTTGGGAGGCGTATCTGTAAAGTTTTTAATTTGTCTATATTTTACTTTGGAAATCAAAGATATTTTACTTAGAAAATTAGCAATGGGATAAATCCATTGAGGGTGGCGTACAAATTGCCAAAAAAGTGGTTTTCCCCACAAAGAAGTGGCAAATTTATACCAAAAACGCTTCTGGAAGCCATCGGGAGCTACAAGCGTAATTTTCTCAATTTTCTCACTAAAATTTTCAAGAATAACCAAAGCCACCTTTGCCCCAATACTAAAAGCAAGCAGATTAAATTTTTCTATCTGTTGTTTTTGGAAAAATTTTTCAAAAAGTTTCAACACTTGGCTTTTGGAAGGCTCTCTACCAAACGAAAGCAAATCAAAGCTAAAAATTGTGTATTCGGGCAAAGTATTTTCCAAGTATTCAAATACCTGCGGGTTTTGCCCAAAGCCGTGAAAAGCCAGCATACATTTTTTACCTGTGCCAATTTGCAGGCATTGTAGATTTTCTATTTGCAAATACTCACCCGTTTGAGGCATTTATCAAGGGGATTTTTTCAAAAAATACTTTATTCTTTACTACCACTATAGCCCACAAATGCAATAGCTCCTTACCTTGTAAAACTTCATCATCAGTGTAATACGCCCATAATTGTTTTTTTGCCTCTTGCATTGTAGCTTTCAGCAAATTTTCTTGTTCTTTTTTCAAATATTTCAGTTCTAATGCAAACTGATGATGCGTATTGGGGTTGTTGGGACGAATAAAAAGTTCTAAATCAATATACTTGCCACCCTCAATTTCTCTTTCGCTTTGCACCCAAAAAATATTTGACTGCACCAAATAAGCCACAAAAATCATTTTGATATGTTTTTCATCAAAACGAATAAAATCGCGATTTGAAAGTTTTTGCAGTAACTTTTCTATCAAAGCAAAAAACTTTTCAGGATTACCTGTAAGAGCCATTTCCGATACTGCCATTTGTACTTCGTCCTGAAAGTAGCTCAAACCTGCATACCCTTGCAAAACTTCCGAATAAAACTTCCAATATAATTCCTCTATCACCTTATTGGGAACTCTGAAAGCCAATATCCCATTAGAATACACTTCTTGCAAGGTAAGATTTCCTAAGTAAAACAAAAAATTTACAAATTCCTTCTTGCCGAAGTCTTTTTCAAAATGAAACTGATATATCTGCTCGCTTTCTACAATGCCTTTTTCTAAAACTTCCTCCAAAACCTGCAAGTTTGCCTGCAAATTCGCTACTTTGAACATCTGTTTGAG
>NZ_JBRCWE010000074.1:0-6846 GCF_053497555.1 Raineya sp.
CAGACACAATGCAAGAAGCAAAAGAGCAAATTTTGAGTTATTACCAAAAGGATACACTTTTGCAAAGCAAAAAGATGCTGAATTTGCTGGCGGTGGTAGTGGTAAAGGATAAGGTTTGGGTAGAAAAAGTAAAAGGGGCATAAAGCCCCTTTTTTTATACAACTGCAAAAGGATACTGATTGTTTTCAATGAGTACCTGTGCGATACGTTGGCAGGTTTCTTTTTTGTTGATAGGCTCAATTTTGGTAAATCTGCGTAAGCCCATTAGCATTGCTCTTTGTTCATCACCTACGGCAAAAGAGTTGATAGCATCTCTGCCTGCCTTGCTGAATACGTCCAAAGATTCGTGTAGATAGAGCAAAGCCAAATCTTTTTCAGTTTGGCAAGCCTTTTCGCCACGTAATTGGATAAGTTTTTCTACTCTCAAAAGTACCGACTCGGAAACATATAGCTCAATGAGCATATCGGCAAGGTACATCATCACTTCTTGCTCTTCACTAATTTTAGAGCCGAATTTTTGAGCCGCCGCTCCTGCAATCATCAAAATAGATTTTTTCATACCTTTGAGCAAGGCTTTTTCGGCACTGAAAATTTCAGAATAATCAGGGGTAGAAAAATCAGGAATACTCATTAACTCTTTGGCAACGGCTTGGGCTTGTGAAAGCACATCTGCCAGCTCGCCTTTCATTGCTCTACGCAAAATAGTGCCTACGGCAAGCATTCGGTTGATTTCGTTTGTGCCTTCAAAAATTCGGTTGATGCGTGAGTCGCGATAGGCTCTTTCCACAGGCGATTCGGCAGAGTAGCCCATACCTCCGTAAATTTGTACGGCTTCATCTACCGAAAAATCCAAGGTTTCAGAGCCGTGAACCTTCATAATGGCACATTCAATAGCGAACTGCTCAAAACTTTTGAGTTTGGCTTCGGCTTCGCTAAGCCCTTGGGCTATGTAGGCTTGAATAGTATCTTCAATGTTTTGCCCTACACGATAGTTGGCAGAATCGGTAGCAAAAAGACGAGCCGCCACCAAAGCCAATTTCTGACGAATAGCACCAAAATTATTGATAGAAACACCAAATTGCTTTCTTTCGCGTGCATAATTGATGGCGTAATTGAGAGCCTCACGGGCACCACCTACCGCCGCTACCGATAGCTTGATACGTCCGATATTGAGAATATTTACCGCAATTTTGAAGCCATTTTCGCGTGTAGAAAGCATATTTTCCACAGGTACTTTGCAGTCGTTGAAGAAAATTTGGCGAGTATCCGAACCTTTGATACCCATTTTCTTTTCAGGTTCATTCATTGTGATACCACCAAAACCTTTTTCTACAATGAAAGCCGTGAGGTTTTTGTCGTTATCAATTTTAGCAAAAACAATGAAAATATCGGCAAAACCGCCGTTGGTAATCCACATTTTTTGCCCATTGATAAGGTAATATTTGCCGTCAGGGGTGAGTGTAGCTTTGGTTTTACCTGAATTGGCATCAGAACCACTATCGGGTTCGGTGAGGCAATAAGCGGCTTTCCACTCGCCCGAAGCCAATTTGGGTAAATATTTGGCTTTTTGCTCTTCGTTGCCATAATATTGTATAGGCAAAGTACCTATTCCTGTATGAGCCGAAAAGGCAACGGCAAAGCTATGCCCGCTACCCAAATAGTCTGCGGCAAGCATTGTAGAATTGAAATCCATACCATAACCGCCGTACTCGGTGGGTACGCCAATGGCTAAAAGACCCAGCTCGGCGGCTTTATCAAGCATTTTCACCATTAGCTCGGGGCTTTTGGCATTATCTATCTCATCAAGACGAGGCTTTATTTCCTTTTCAATAAAATCTTTACAGGTCTGAGCAAGCATTCTTTGCTCTTCATTGAAATCTTCGGGAATAAAAACGGTATGAGCAAGGGTTTCTTTTACAAGAAACTCTCCGCCCTTTACGAGTTCTTTATTTTGCACTGTTTCCATTAGAGTATGATTTTGTTGGGTGATACACTAAAAATTCCAAATTTTATTTGGATAACGCAAATGTAAGTAAAAATGTTATGCAAGCAGAGTATTTTTTTGAAAAAATTTAATAAACAGCCTACAACACTTGTTTTTTTGGTACTTTATTAAGTTTGGATATGATTTTTTTGAGTTGAAAAAGATTTATTCAGGCTTTTTTGAAATGAAATTTGAATTTCTGTAAGATAACTTGTAAATTAGCTCTCAAAGAAATTTGGTGATTGTTTAGGTATCTTTTGCAATAAGGAAACAGGAAACAAGATGCAGGAAACAGGATTTTTGGGAATTGATACCTGACACAAAAAATGAGTAGCAAAATCCATAAAGGCTTGAACATCAAACTCCGAACTTTTTGAACGTAAAATAATTACGAAAGTTTGTATGAAACACTTTTTAATGCTTACGAGTTTGTTTTTTTCTGCTTTGGTAGTTTCTGCCCAATTGCAAGAAACGGCTCGTTACGAACAGAAAATTCCTCGCAAAATAGATTATACTTTTGAAGTTTTACCTTTTCCGCAAGAAAAAAAAGTAATTTTATTTGGGCAAAAGGAAGATAATGAAGAGTACCAACGTCGCAAGATTTTCTATTTCAATGTTTTGGATAGTAATTTGAATAAAGTTGCTGAAAAGGAATACCGATTGGAACGCAAGTGGGAATATTATGGCTATTACACAGATAGCACGAATTTGTATCTGATTTTTTACACCGACAATCAGAAGCAGTTTGCTCTCATTTCTTACAATGCCAGCAACGAGATAGAGTACAAGCAAGGCGATTTACCATTTTCTATTACTCCTGCTTCTTTTGTGGTATTTGGCAATAATTTGTTTATGGTGGGCAGTTATAGAGGCAAAGACGTTATTATTGATTTCAGCTTTTTTGATAACTCCGTAAAAGTAATACCTACGTTTTTTGATGAAAAACTGGATATCAAAAATATTTCTATCAATAAAGACGAAGGGACTGCTCACGTGCTTGTACGAGAGCTAAAAAGAGGTGAAAAGCAGTTTTATATTCAATATTTGCAAAGCAATGGAAAAATATTAGATAAACTCAAACTTTCTTTTGAAAAAAAGCAATATCCTACGGAATTAGAGCCTTTTATTTATCAGAATGAAAATTTTTTGATAGGAACGTATGGTGATGGGCAAAGCCATTTTTATTCGCAAGGTTGGATTTTTGGTAAATATGAATTTGGTAAAAAGCCCTATCTTACGTTCAATTCATTTGATAACTTGCGTCATTATTTTGATTACTTTGCCAGTGAAAGCCGCCGAAACAAAGAAATAGAAAAAGTAGAAAAAAAACGAAAAAGAGGTAAAAGCTACAACTACAAAATGCGAGTGCATTTACAAAAGCCTTTTTTGTGGCAAAACAAAATAATTGTAGTAGCCGAACTTTACCAGACTTCTTATCAGTATAACAATTCGCTTATTTCACCTTATCCAATGATAGCAACCAACCCCGCCTTACTCACGCCCTATGAGCGTTTGGCTTTGCGAAGTTGGGGGGCATATTATCCTACGCCCAATGTACCTGTTTTTCATTTTGTTCATTCTTTGGTTTTAGCCTTTGATTTGCGTGGTAATTTACTTTGGGATAATGCCTTGCCCATAAAAAATACGACCAAAAATAATTTGTATCCCAACGTTACGATTGCTTTGCAAGAAAATCAGTTTTTATTATTGCACCCTCACGAAAAAGGTATCAATTTGCGTGCTTGTAGAGAAAGAGAAGTAATTTATGAAAATAACGAAGTGCCTTACCAAAAAAACTACACCGTTGTTCCTGAAAAAGAGAACAAGATACGCCCAACGAATAACTTGATTTTCAGATGGTTTGGTGAATATGTGCTTATTTCAGGTATCTATAATCCCAAAGCTGATAAGATTTTTACACGTGAAGAGGATGTATTTTATCTTGCAAAAGTAAAATTTGTTAAGCCCGAAGAAGTTAAAAAATGAGACTTACTTATGAAAAATTTCTATATGAATATGAGATGCTTCCTTTTATTGCTTTTTCTTTTGGGCAACTATGTAGTTTTGGCTCAAAGCGATACTTTCTTGCAAGATTTCAAGAAGTTTCGCTCTCAATACAAAAAAACAAATCGGGTAGGAATGTGGATTTTGGGTTCTTGGGCGGTGGGGAATATGCTTGCTAGCGGAGCAGTGCTTGCTTTTGCCAAGCCACAAGGCGAAAGTAAGTATTTCTACCAAATGAATATAATGTGGAATACGGTAAATCTGGGACTTGCAGGGCTGGGCTTGTATCAGAACTATCAGTCTGATGATTTAATTTCTTGGCAATCAGTGCTTTCAGACCACCACCAAATGCAAAAAATTTTACTATTCAATGCAGGTTTAGATGTAGGATATATAATGACGGGCTTTTTTCTGAAAGAAAAAGCAAAAACGGCTCAAAAATTACCTGAGCGTTTGCGAGGTTGGGGAAAATCTTTAATTTTGCAAGGTGCTTTTCTGCTTGCCTTTGATGTAGGACTTACGATAGCTCATAGCAAAAATGGCTCAAAGATGCAGAAGTTTTTAGAAAATATACAACTGAAAAGCACCGAAAATGGTATAGGTCTGATTTATTTTTTACGTTAGATGACGGCAAATAAAATACTGAATATCAATGATTTGATTGAAAAAATCAAGACTTGGAAACAAGCAGGTCTGAAAGTAGTTTTTACGAATGGTTGCTTTGATATATTGCATCTGGGGCATATAGACTACTTGGAAAAAGCTCGGAATTTGGGTGATAAGTTGGTAGTAGGCTTGAATTCTGATAGTTCGGTGAAACGTTTGAAAGGAGCGGAGCGTCCGATTAACCCCGAGTATGCCCGGGCAAGGGTGCTGGCGGCTTTGGAGTTTGTAGATGCCGTTTGTGTATTTGAAGAAGATACGCCAAAAAGTCTGATTGAAAAAATTTTTCCTGACATTCTGACAAAAGGAAGCGATTATACGCTTGAAAACATTGTTGGTGCGGATTTTGTTATGGCTTATGGAGGCGAAGTCAAGACGATTGATTTGGTAGAAGGATTTTCTACAACAAAAATACTTGACAAAGCCAAAAATTCTTTGTAACATTGTAACCCTTTTCGGCAAAACTAAAAACGCAAAAAAGCTATGTATTGGATAATTTTAGGTGTAACAATGCTGGTGAGTTGGCTCGTGAGCAGTCGCTTGCGTTCCAAGTTTGCACATTATTCGCAGATACGTCTGCGTAATGGAATGACGGGCAAAGAAGCTGCCGAGCAAATGCTACGCGATTACGGTATTTATGATGTACAGATTACCTGCGTACCCGGTCAGCTGACAGACCACTACAACCCAATGAATAAAACCGTTAATTTAAGTGAAGAGGTATATTATGGTAGTTCAGCGGCGGCAGTAGCTGTGGCGGCTCACGAATGCGGACACGCTGTTCAGCACGCTACGGCATATAGTATGTTGCAGTTTCGTTCGGCTATGGTGCCTCTGCAAAATGTGAGTGCTACCATTCTCAATTTTGTAATGATTGCTTCTTTCATTGGTGGATATGCTTTGTATCGTACCATTCCTATTACCAGTATCTTGTGGGTGATAGTGATTGCGTACAGCGTAATAACTTTATTTAGTTTGGTAACGCTTCCTGTGGAATTTGATGCCAGCAAACGAGCTTTGGCTTGGATGACCAATAGAGGAGTGGTGAGTAGCCAAGAACATACTATGGCAAAAGATGCTCTCTTTTGGGCGGCAATGACTTACGTTGTAGCGGCGATAGGCTCTTTGGCTATGCTTGCTTACTATGTCTTGCAATTGGTTGCCGCTTCCAGCAGAGAACGCTAATCCAAAAAAGCATTGTGTTTTTACACAATAATGACGATTAACGCGTGCAAGTAGCACGACAAAAGAAAAAACCTACAAAATGTTTTTTGTAGGTTTTTTTATGCAATTACTGGTTTTGCTTCTGTACAAACTTCAATCAATTTCGCTCCCAAGCATTTTTCTAATTTGACAATGGTTTCCAAAGTCAAGTTTTCATTACCCTTGACAATTTTACTGATTTGTTGCGGAGAAACGCCCATTCTTTCAGCAAGTTCTTTTTGAGAAATGCCTTTTTGGTCTAGTAACTCTAATATCCTAAAAGCAATTTGATGGGAGACTTTAATCCAATCAAAGTTTTTTTGCCATTCTTCTTCTTCAGCTATCCAATTTTGATTTTTTTTGGAAATTTTGTTTAGCTTTTCCAATATTTCGTTCTTACTTTTCATAGTTCTATAAATTTAATACTAAAACAAATCGTTTTCTTTTAGAAAGTTTTGTAGGCACTCAATTTTAGATAATTCTTTTTGCAAAAGTTCATCTTCCTGCATTCTTTTCACTAATTTTATCCCTCCACCAGATATAATATAGATACTGCTACTTTCAAGAGTTTCCACTCTTACAGCATATAAGCGAAGGAATTTGTATTTGTACTTACTTTTTTGATAATCTTTTAGGCTAAATTCATTATCATTAAGTGCTTCAAAAATGCTATCAAGTTCTATCTGGCTGTTACCAATTGCTTGCAATTGAGCCGCATTCAATAGTCTTTTGAAAAAATATTTTCTTTCCTCAATAACCAGTAAAGATGCCTGTTCTGCACTTAAATTAAAGTATTTCAACTGATGCTCTCGACTTCTGAAAAATTTAGACAAAAACTCTTGGTTTTTCCAAGTATTACGCAATTTTTCAAACTCATCAAATTCTTCGCCTTCAAACTGAACCGCATACAAACTTCCTTCAACCACTGCAAAGATATCAACAATTTTCATAAAAATCAACTTATAGGTTTATTTTTTTTAAAAAATTTTTTT